>CAYIDS010000029.1:0-6324 GCA_964362185.1 uncultured Saccharimonas sp. (SeqCode) | reverse complement strand
TTTTTTGCAGTTCTAAAAGTCGTGGTCGTAAGCTACCAGCCAGTGCTGCGGAACTGACCACAACTACAATACTATGGCTGTTAATAATCACTGAAACATCAACAGCAAAAGTATCTTGCATATACTTTTTTATACGTTGTATCTCGGGTGGTTCGTCAAAGTTCTTTGCCGCCATGATTGAGCCAATTTTATCCATATAGCCATAGTACAGCCTTTCTCATCCTAATAAGGGGTAATTTTTACATTCATGGCTTAGGTTACAATTAGTATATGCCAGAGCTTCCAGAGGTAGAAACAATCAGGCGTGGGCTAGAGTCGCGCATAGTTGGTAAACGGATTGCCAGGGTTGTTTTTGATTGGCCAAAAAGTTTTCCAAATGCCCAAATGGACATAGATGAGTTTTTAATCGGCAGTAAAATCACCAAAATTAACAGGCGTGGAAAAGTTCTTATTATCAACCTAGATAGCACACACAGCCTGGTTATTCATCTTAAAATGACCGGTCAAATGGTTTTTGTAAACAAAAACCTAGAAGATAGAAGATTGAAGATGGACGAAGCACGTTTTGGGGCGGGGCATCCTAGCGACTCACTTATAGGTGAATTACCAGATAAGTCTACGCGTGTTACGATGTTGTTCGCAGACGGTAGCCAGCTGTTTTTCAACGATCAACGTAAGTTTGGCTGGATGAGGTTGTTACCCAGCCCTGAAGTCCCTAACATTGATTTCTTTAAGACCATCGGGCCGGAGCCGTTGGCTGCTAATTTTACCGCTAAAGACTTCATTGGTCGTGTTCAAAGGCGGACCAACACAACCATAAAGGCAGCGTTACTAGACCAAAAAGTCATAGCGGGGGTAGGCAATATTTATGCCGATGAAAGTTTGTGGGGAGCCAAAATTCATCCTGCAAACAGGGTAAAAGACGTATCTATAGCCAAATTGAACACATTATTTAATGAACTGCGCTTTGTGCTAAAGCTAGCCATAGAAAAGGGCGGTTCAACCAATAAAAATTATGTAAATGCTGAAGGCAAACGTGGCAGCTATATGGACTTTGCCAGAGTCTTTCGCAGAGAAGGCCAAGCTTGCCCAAGATGCGGTGCGATCATACTAAAGACCAAAGTTGCCTCCCGTGGCACGCACACGTGTCCAAAGTGTCAGAGGGTAGCGTCATGATAACAGTTATCTTGGGCAGTAATAGCTTTCTTGCAGATAAAGAGATAGCCACTAGAACCAAAACCTTTGAAAAAGAACACGGCAACTTGGCAATTGAACGACTTGATGGTGAGGAAGCCAGCTTTGAACAGATGCGGGCCAGCGTCGAAAGCCAACCATTTTTATCAGTTAAAAAACTTGTGCTGCTACGTAGTCCGGGTTCAAACAGACAGTTTGCCGAGCAGTTTGATAATTTTTTGGATAGAGTGCTGCAAACCACAGACGTCATTATCATCGAGCCAAAGTTAGACAAGCGTCTAAGCTATTACAAAACCTTGAAAAAACAGCCTAACATCATTGATTGCAATAAAAAAGAGGCAAAAGATTTGCCCGTTTGGTTGGTTGAGCTTACTAAAGAACTAGGTGGGAGTTTGTCACTCAGAGATGCTCGATATTTGGTGGAGCGGGTAGGCATAAATCAGCAATTACTACATAAAGAGATCGAAAAACTGTTGCTGTATAACGCTGTAATTGATCAAACCAGCATCGATCTTTTGACCGAATTAACCCCGCAGAGTACTATATTCCAACTGCTCGAGACAGCATTTGATGGCAACTCCAAGTGGGCAATTGAAATATACGAAGAGCAACGTTTGCAAAAAGTGGAACCGATTGCGATTATCGGGATGCTGGCGTGGCAGTTGCATATTATAGCGGTGGTAAAAACTGCCGGCAGTCGTAACGCGATCACTATCGCCGATGAAGCCCACCTAAGCCCCTATGTCGTGCAAAAAACTCAAAACATTGCTCGTCAAATGACGCTTTGGCAAGTAAAAAGTCTAATTGCTGAGGTTATGACGCTAGACGCTAGACTTAAATCTATCAACATTGATGCCGACGACGCGCTAAAACAACTACTTATAGACATAGCACGCCTTTCCCACTCATCCATCGCCCCAGGTCACACCTGAACGACTACAAGCTTTCACTCCTCACTCACCATAACCATAGCCCAAGCTTCGTTCGGATTAAAAGCTTTCGTTACATCCTAGTTGCAACCTGGCATCAACGGATGAGTGCGAAAGGCGTGACATTGCTCAACCACGCGAAAAATCACCAGCTTTAAAGTAGCTTCGCTTAACTGACGGGGTTGTGAACTAGCTTTTAGTTGTTTTCTTGGCAGTTTTCTTGATTGTTTTTGGTTTGCCGACAGATTTAGCAGGAGCCTTTTTGGCCGTAGTTTTTTTCACTTTTACGCCAGCTGCTTTGGCGTGAGTGGCGAGCTGACGTTGTTTACGGGCTACCTTGTTCCTGTGCATGACATTTTTCTTGGCTGCTTTGTCCAGCGCGCTTTGGGCTTTTTGGTGTTCTTGGCCGGCTTTAGCCGTACCAAGGGCAGCCGTGAAGGCTTTTATGGCGGTGCGCAAGTCACGCTTTGTTTTTACATTTCGAGCAGTTGCTTTCTTGGTAATGCGAACTCGCTTCTTGGCTGACTTGATAATTGGCATGAATTGTTCCTTTTGGCTTCTTAACTTTATGAATAAGTCGAACTTTAATATACCTCTTATCACCGAAGTTGTAAAGGGTGGGGTGAATTTTGTGGTGAATCTCTGAACCAAACTGAGCAAAATTTTACTACGGTGTGGACCCTGTAGTGAGCTTTCGTGAATATCTTTGCCAAGTGGCAAGGATATTTGCCTTTGCTTCGCAAAGACGCACAAAAGTCTACTACAGGGTGGACAAGCTTGTGCTTATATGGTAGGCTGACCTCTAGAAGGTCATAAAACAAAAAAATGGAAAATCCTGGCAATATCAAACAACAGATAGTTCAGAAAATAAAAGAAGCTAGCAACGTACTAGTGACAGTCAGTGCTAACCCGTCAGTCGATCAGCTAGCCAGTACGATTGGTTTGACACTTCTGCTCAACAAGCTTGGGAAGCACGGTACAGCCGTGTTTAGCGGGGAAATACCATCAACCATTGAGTTTTTGGAACCAGAGAAAACTCTTGAGAAAGACACCAACAGCCTACGTGACTTTATTATTGCCCTGGATAAATCCAAGGCAGACAAATTACGCTACAAGGTTGAGGACAAACTGGTAAAGATTTTTATAACGCCTTATCGGACATCATTGTCGGACAAAGACTTGGAATTTAGCCAGGGTGATTTCAATGTTGATGTCGTGATTGCCCTTGGGGTCAAAAAGCGCGAACAGCTTGACAAAGCGATTGTGGCTCACGGACGGATTCTGCACGATGCCACCGTCATATCGATAAATATTGACGGTGATGGTGACCTTGGGACGATGAACTGGGTCGATGCCCAAGCTAGTAGTTTGTCCGAAATGGTCGTGTCTCTAGTGGAACTTATGCAACAA
This sequence comes from uncultured Saccharimonas sp. (SeqCode), assembly GCA_964362185.1. Classification (GTDB taxonomy): domain Bacteria; phylum Patescibacteriota; class Saccharimonadia; order Saccharimonadales; family OMJO01; genus CAYIDS01. The sequence goes on along the minus strand of CAYIDS010000029.1, from coordinate 2,791 downwards.
GCCGACTTATTGGATGGCCAAATGGCGACAGCTTTTCTGACTGGAATTGTTGCCGAAACCGACAGGTTTAGTAATGCCAAGACTAGCTCAACCACTATGAGTATTAGTTCAAAACTTATGGCCGCGGGGGCCAACCAACTGCTGATTGCCGATAAGCTCGGTGGTGAACTTGAGCCGCCAGTCGCGGAAGTACCTAGACAACAGGAGCAAACTTCGGCACAAGACGTTACCGCGCACAATGGCACGTTAAGCATCGAGCATCCTGATATGTCTACTAAAACCGGATCAATGCCCAGTGACTCAGTAGACGAAATACTTCTTGATGAGGGCGGGGCTTTGATCCAAAATGACCAAGAAATAGCAGGAGGTACGCATAGCAAGGGACCAGCTTATACGGAAAATGCCTTAACCGCACCATCAACCAGCGGTAACCATGCCGTCTTAGACTCTGACACAGACTCATCAATGTCACTTCCGGATGTAGATAGCCCGTTGCTTAGTCACGGCCAGCCTGACATATTAAAATCGCAAGATTCGTCGTCAAAGTTAACAAATCAGCCCTCTGCCATAGAAGATTATGATGATCGGACACTAACCGACCTCGAACAGTTTGTAGATAGCCCGCATCTAGATCAGGATGAGATTAACGTGCCAGAACCCCCGTCAAAGGCGGTAACAGAACACGATACGGTCACTGCCGCCCGTGACGCCGTTAACCAGGCAATTTCAGCCGCTTCAGACCCAACGCCGGAACCAATTGCCGCTCTTAACGCTCACCCCGTCAACCTAGACCTTGGTGATAAAACGGCTACCGAGATGCCACCCCAAACACCTACCGCCGAAACCAATACGGCAAAATTTGATATACCATCGCAATTTATTTCGTCATCTCCGCCCACGGATAACACACGAAGTCCAATAAGTGACGCCACGGCACCGCCGCCAGTACCACCACCCATGATGCCCCCGGTATTTGGTTCCCAGCTACCGGACGCTAGTCCTACTGGCTCGGACCAAAACGCACCACCAACGCGTGTATAGTAGCAGTAAATGGACGGAATTTTGCTAATAGACAAACCGAGGGGGTGGACATCGTTTGACGTGGTTGCCAAAGTCCGCGGCATCCTCCGCCAAGCTCAAAAACAAGGTAGCGCGGTGCGGAAGATCCGAGTGGGGCATACCGGCACATTGGATCCCTTGGCGACAGGACTTCTGGTATTGCTTATAGGCAGCTATACCAAAAAAGCTCCAGAGCTTACCAAGTTAGACAAAGTTTATGAAGTTACCATGAAGCTAGGATTTATTAGTACTACGGGAGACGCCGAGGGTAAAATAACCAAAATTTCTGATGTGCAACCTTCGCCCCAAGAAATTGCAAAAAATTTGCAATTTTATAGGGGTGAAATTATGCAAACACCACCGGCTTATTCGGCCATCAAAGTTGGTGGCCAGCGGGCCTACAAACTGGCACGTGAAGGCAAAGAAGTGAAAATAGAGCCACGAAAAGTCACCATTCATTCAATTACCGATGTGTCATATAACTACCCGACTGTGACCTTTACAACAGAGGTGAGTAGCGGCACCTATATCCGCAGTTTGGTTCAGGATATCGGTGAAAAACTAGGCACCGGAGCCTATATGAGTGACCTACGTCGCACAAAAGTCGGGCATTACGACATTAAAAACGCTATGGTCATGGATAGTTTAACCGTAGAACAGATATATAATTACACTTAGGACGCTTGCGTAACAGAGAAGGGTGTGATACAATTTAGCCAACGTATGATAACAAGTGAGAAGAAACAGGCAGTTATTGCCGACTTGGCCACTGCCAAGAATGACAGCGGTTCACCCCAAGTACAGGTTGGGATTTTAACCAGCCGGATTGCCGAGATAACCACCCATTTGAAGGTCAATAAACATGATTTTATGGCTCGACGTGGACTAGTGCAGATGGTAGGCAAGCGCAAACGACTTTTGAAATACCTAGCCGAACAAGACGGCAAGGCATATCTGGCCGTGGTTAAAAAACTTGGACTTCGTAAATAACAATTTGCATAGACTATAATCTCGATTTTATCGGGACAAGCTTGTGCACATTAAACTAAATCAATTTCGTCGTTGAGACCAGATATATGACGCTGAAGCAATCAGTATTAGCACAAGCCGCGCGTATATTCTTTCCCAGCGACGAAAGTATTGAAAGGAAAGAAAGATGACCCAAACGGGCACCATTAACCCCCTAGGAAAAAAGATAATTACGGTCGAGACCGAGTTTTGCGGACGCAAACTGAGTTTGGAGGTCAATAGAGTTGGCTTTAGAACCAGTGCCGTAGTCATAGCTCGCTACGGCGACACGGTTGTTATGGGCACTGCCATGGTGGGGAATACTCCCTTACACGGTTTTGACTATTTTCCACTTAGTATTGACTATGAAGAAAAAATGTATGCAGCTGGCAAGATTAGTGGCAGTCGATTCATCAAACGTGAGGGTCGCCCCAGTGATGATGCAATCCTTATAGGTCGATTAATCGATCGACCTATCCGACCACTGTGGCCAAAGGGCTATCGGCACGAAGTCCAGGGTGTCGCGTCGGTGCTAAGTCTGGATCCCGCCTTTCGTCCGGACGCTATTGCCATGATCGTGCTAAGTGCCGCCCTAATGCTAACCGGTGCGCCATTTGAAGGTCCAGTTGCTGGTGTGCGGGTTGGCATGGTAGATGGCAAACCAACCGCCTTTGCATCACTGCAGCAGCTGAATGATGGCAAACTTGATCTGGTCGTGGCTGGT
>CAYIDS010000028.1:0-6538 GCA_964362185.1 uncultured Saccharimonas sp. (SeqCode) | reverse complement strand
CGCTGGAGGGGACTCGTCCCCTGCTTGTCGAAGTGCAAGCACTGGTCAATCGGACTAGTTATGGTTATCCCAAGCGAGCCGCCAGTGGGATTGACTTAAACCGTGTCAATTTGCTGGTTGCTATGCTGGAACGTCGAACAAAACTCAATCTGGCCGACCAAGACATCTATATAAATATCGTTGGTGGCATCCGTTTGACTGAGCCGGCGGCGGATTTGGCAATTTGCATGGCTATAGCATCTGCCGCTAAAGGCATGCAACTAAAGAGCAACTCGGTGGTATTTGGAGAGGTAGGTTTATCTGGAGAGATAAGACATGTGCCGTTTATCGACAAACGGCTAGCCGAGGCCAAAAAACTTGGTTTTGACGGAGCGATTGGGCCAATTATCAAGGGTTTAAAAACGCCAACAAAATACCAGGGCATGAAAGATATTCGTAGCGCCCTAAATACACTTTTAGACACGCCTTTCCCACTCAGCCGTTGATGCCAGGTTGCACCTAGAACGTACGAAAGCTTTTAATCCGAGTGAAGCATAACTATGGTTATGGTGAGTGAGGAGTGAGAGCTTGTAGTCGTTCTGGTGCGACCTGGGGCGATGGATGAGTGGGAAAGGCGTGGCTCGAAAAGGATTAGAGACTTATTGTTGTTGAGGTTACACTATTGTTGCTTGTGACGTAGGCCTTTTTATTGCTACCAGAAACACTTTTCGTATCACCAGAAGAAAAATCTGCGCAGCTGAAAGCTCCACCATTTGTCGATGTGCACAATTTGTAACTTGACGCGCCAGAAACACTATTCCAGGTGAATTTGTAGTTGTTGCCAGACGTTTTTTCGGCACTCAGTGTTAAAGTGGCGGCACTAGCACTGGCCGAAAAGTTTACGGTCACGGGCTCGGAAGTGTCTTCGTATAGCACACTGTCGACAATTTGAGCGGTTACCGCTTTACTGCCAGCACCGCTATAAGTATAGCTGAGCGTTTTAGCACCAGCCGAATCGATACTGAAGGATTGGACAATTTGACCGTCAATTATAATGTTGAGCGTGCCTTTGTTGGTGTCGCTGGATAAGGCGTGAGTACCTTGGCTGACAGTTACGCTAATTGATGATGGGCTGGCACTATCTAGGGTGACGCTTGGCTTTACGTCATCACACTTGTGGATGTCATCGCTGGTACTGGTGTCGTCAGACGCGAAACCGGTCACAAAGACATCGACAGAGAACGTCAGAGCATCACCTCCCGAGACTTGTTTTTTGGCTTTTTCTGGAGTACAGCTAGTAGCCAGTTTATTCGATACCGTGTCGATGGTCTGGTTGGCGGCGGCGGCCGACTTTGCTACGTACCAAGAAGGGAATATATCATTCGCTATACTTGGCTCAATTGATCCCACACCAACATGCGTGCGTACCACAAAGGCGGGCATAGTTTTGATGCCGGAAGGTTTTGCCCAATTGACTGGTTTCAGGTTGGCGTGAGCGGCTTCCATCCAACCCTTTACTATTGGTGTAGTAATGACTTCCATTGTCGAAGTAAGGGCAACATTTCTGGTGTGGTTACCAACCCACGCGACGGCGGCATACTTGGTTGACCAAGAAGCCATCAAACCATCAAAGCCATTGTTTGTCGTGCCGGTCTTGATAGCAAAGTTCCAGCCATTCTTTTGCCTATGGTATTTGTAAAAACCAGCCGGTAAATAGCTGGCGTTAGGGTCGCTAGCCATATCAGTTACAATGTATGCGCTGTCCTGACGGATAACTTGTTTGCCTTTTGGCTGCGTAAACTGATTGATTGTTTTACCACCAGCGTCGCTAATTTTGAGGATATATGTACGAGGGATGGCTTTGCCGAGTCGTGACAAAGAAGCAAAACCATTGACGTGATCATCAAGGTGGAGAAAAGCACCATCACCAATCGCCGACGCGCCGTAACACTGCGTTACATCGTCTTGCGTCGCGGTGTTGATGTCCGCACCGGGGTTGTAGCATTTGTAAGTGTTGGGGTTGTTTGGGTTGCTCATAAGGGCGTTAGCCGTCTGTATGGTCTTATTGATAGAATCAACTCGTCCATTACTCTTGTCGTTAGGCACAGCCGACAGCATCGCTTTAACTGCCGGAATATTACGCGAGCCACCCAGCGCGTAGCGTAAGGTAATCGGTCCAGGAGTTTTGAAGTCGTAATCCTGCAGACAGTTCCCACCCCCTCTTGGTGGGGGCGAGCCCTTGTTGGTACATGGGTAACCTGGCAGAGCAACGTTAGAATCGTACAAAACGGAACCGGCTCCAACATTAGTATTATTATCTATGAAGGCCGCGTAATCGTAAGGCTTGAAGCTGGAACCAGGCGGAATAAAAGCGTTGTGGGCGTAATTTATTTTTCCGTATTGGGCATTATTAAAATCGGTTCCGCCAACTAGTGATACTATCTGACCGGTTTCGACGTCTTCGGCTACAAAAGCTTGAACGTCGGCCCGTTTACCAGAGGCATTTTTGACGTTATTAGCGATTACCTCCTCGGCTTTTTTTTGCAGTGTCATGTCCAGCGTGGTGATAACTTTCCAGCCCCCGCGTCTTACCGTGGCGTTGCCAAACTGGTTTTCCAGTTCGTTTTTGGCGGCAAGCACAAAGTAAGGGGCTTTGATGCCAGCGTAGTGAGTTGGTCGGTCTTTTATCTTGGTGATAGTGTCAATTTTTTTTGCCGCTTCGGCTTCTTCTTTTTTGATCATGCCTTGATCTGTCATTTGGTCAATAATATAGTGTTGACGACCTACCATTTCGGCTTTATCAAAGTAGTCGCTGTACTTAGAGTATAAACTGGGCGATTTTGGGATAGCGGCCAGCATGGCAGACTCGTCTAGAGTTAAATCCTTGGCGCCTTTATTAAAGTAGTTCTGGGCGGCAGCCTCTACGCCGTACTCAATACCACCGTACGGAGCGGTGTTGAGGTATCCAGTCAGTATCTCTTGTTTGTTGTAGGAACGCTCTAACTCAACCGCCAGGACCAGCTCCTTGATTTTTCTAGTAATAGTTTGCTGCCTACCAACGCCTTCCTGGGTAAGTCGTACCAGCTGTTGGGTAATGGTTGAGCCACCCTGGCGACCGCCGCCACGGTTTGTTAGATCATTGATGCCGGCACGGGCTATGCCACGAACATCAAAGCCACCGTGCTTAAAGAAATCTTTGTCTTCAATCGCAACCGTAGCTTGCTTTACGTAATTTGATATGTCGGCGTCTTTAATTGGTATACGCTTAACTCCGTCGACGTCTTCCCACAGCAGATTTTGGCCCGAGCGATCGTAATAAAGCACGCTTCCACCGATGTTATTGCCAGATATGTCGTTGATATTTGGTAAATCTTTGCGGAAGTAGGCGAACAGACCAACTAGCAGTATAAAGCTCGCGACTATACCGATGCCAGTAATCTTGAGAGCCATGATGACCCCGTCACGGCTGAACCAATAGTGGTATATGCGCTTGGGTTGTAAATGATACAACAGACGCTTGAAGCGCGACTTTGGTAAGCCTACCAGCCGTTGGGCTTTACGCGCCGCTCTGGCATCGCGACTGGCATGCAAGCGTTCTTTTAGAGAACGATTTACTTTTATGGTTTGACCACTTTTGGTAATATATGTGTTTCGAGGTCGGCGTTTGCCTGATGATGGTCGGACTCTTTTCATACTAGCCCTGTTGCCATATAATTTTCTAGTCTGGGAAACGTATCTGCCAATAGGGTTAGTCTACCCCACCTTAAGCCTCTGTTTGAAACGGTTCCCATATCACGCTCTATTATACACGCATTACGAACTAAAACCCTGACAAAATCCCCCTGGTGAAAACTGAACTTTCGGCGACGACGGATATAGATTTATCAGTTGGTACGCTATACTGTTAGACATGACACTAGCAGAAGAATTACAGTGGCGCGGTTTTGTTAATCAGACAACACTAAAGGATATAAAAGAACTTGATAAACAACAGTTCAAGCTATATTTTGGTGTTGATCCTAGCTCAGACTCTATGACGATAGGCAATCTGGCGTCCGCCATGATGGTCAAGGCGTTTTTGCGGCACGGGCACGATGTGACGTTGCTGATAGGGGGTGCCACCGGTATGATTGGTGACCCTAGCGGCAAAGACACGGAACGTAGTTTGCTTGACTTTGACCAGGTTGCTCGCAATAAGCGTGCCATTATTGGTCAATACCACCAGTTATTTTGTCAAAGGATCAGGATTGTTGATAATTACGATTGGTTTAAGAACATTGGTTACCTGGAATTCCTGCGCGACGTCGGCAAACATTTCAGTCTTACGCCACTACTGCAACGGGACTACATTGCGAACAGAGTTGGGCCAAATGGAACAGGCATGAGTTACGCCGAGTTCAGCTATACCCTGATACAAGGCTATGACTTCTATCATCTAAATAAGAGATATGGCATTAACCTCCAGGTCTGTGGTTCTGATCAATGGGGAAACAGTTTGTCAGGAGTTGATTTGATTCGTCGCAAATCTGGCAAAGAAGCCCATGTTTACAGCGCCCCACTTATACTCAATAAGGCTACCGGCAAAAAATTTGGTAAGACTGAGGAAGGCGCGGTTTGGCTTGATGCAAAGAAGACGAGCGTATTCCAGTTTTACCAGTTTTGGCTGAATGTTGATGATGATGGAGTCAGCCATTACTTGAAAGTGTTTACCGAGTTGGATAAACAGCAAATTGCTAGCGTAATGAGTGAGTTTGAGCACAGTAAAGCCGAGCGTCTGGCCCAAAAAACACTTGCTTACGAGGTCACGCGACAAGTTCATGGCAAAGGGCGCGCCGAAGCGGTAAAACGAATAACTGGAACATTATTTGGTGAGGGCAACTTCTTGGATCTGAATAAAAAAGAAATTGACATGCTAAAGGGCGAACTCCAGGTGGTACTGGCTGGTAGTCGGCAAAGCTTGGCAGCTATCATAGTTTCGACAGGCTTGGCAACATCGAGTACAGAAGCAAACAAGTATATTTTGTCCGGCGCAATATCTGTTAACGGACACAAAATAGGTCCTGAATCAACTGATGTATTTATACGCGGCAATAATCTGCTGAAACGTGGAAAAAATAGTTTTGCCGTTGTACAGTACAAATAACTGTTATACTTTAGCCGAGTTATGAATAAAAAAACCGCCTTAAAAAAACGGGCTGACCAATATGACGACACGACCTATAATTACTTGCGATATTGGGACGGTCGAGGCTATGAACACGCCGCCGAAGAAGTTGCCATTGTTAGATTGCTAAAAGGTAAGCATTTTCGGCATGCCGTTGACGTCGGAGGCGGTTATGGCAGGCTCTGTTTACTTTTGGAAAAATTCGCCGATAAAGTCACACTGGCGGAGCCATCACAACAACAACTGGAAATCGCCAAAGATTTTCTAAAAGGTCACCCAGAAGTTGATCAAAAACTTATGCAAGCCGATAATTTGCATTTCCCGGACCGGTCGATCGACCTGTTTACGATGATACGTGTGATGCATCATTTGCCAGATCCCAGCGCTGAGTTGAAGGAATTGGCTCGTGCTTTATCAGATGATGGATATCTGATTTTGGAGGTAGCTAATTACGCTCATGCCCGTAATCGCCTCAAACATTTGCTCAAGGTTCGTCGGTTACCGAAAGTACCAATAGACATTCGTTCTGGCAAAAATCGTAACGACCAGACCATTCCTTTTGTAAATCACAACCCCAAAACAATTATAAAGCAGCTCGCCCATGCTGGTCTCAGGGTGGAAAAAACTCTTTCCGTGTCAAACTTACGTAGCCCGATGCTTAAAAAACTTGTTTCCAGTAAGGCTCTACTTGTTGTGGAGCGAGCCATTCAAGCACCACTGGCAAAAACCTTTTTTGGTCCGAGTGTCTTTTTTTTGATAACAAAAGTAAAATAGCAGGCTTGAACCGTAACTGATTTTACCTGGGGACGAGCGATTTTGGGTAAGTCCTATATACTCTAAGACGTGAAGTTAAGTGACGGGGTAGATGAACTTAGTGGTGTCGGACAAGAAGTTGGCAAGAAGCTAGCTAGGCTGGGCATTGACACGATAGAGAAGTTGATAAATAACTACCCCAGACGGTATGATGACTATTCCAACGTACAGTTGATTAGTCATATACGACCAGGTCTAGTTACTATCAAAGCTGTTATCAAGCAAGCCAAAGGGCGTTACGTGAGTCGTGGTTTGCATATAACTGAAGCGGTAGCCAGCGACGAGTCTGGTAGCGTGCGACTAGTATGGTTCAATCAGCCGTACCGCGCCGCGTCACTAAAAGTCGACACCCAGTACTACGTATCTGGTGAATTTGCTTTGCGGCGACAGAGGTTGAGTATTCAGAATCCCTCGCTAGAGCTAGTGGAAAATTTTACTCTAAACACTGCCAGAATTGTACCGATATACAAAGAGACAAAAGGTTTTGGGTCCTACCAAACACGCAAACTTATTCGCCAAGCTCTGCCATTGATTCGTGAACTGCCTGAAACACTACCTGACTGGCTTATCAAAATTCAAAAG
>CAYIDS010000027.1:0-6764 GCA_964362185.1 uncultured Saccharimonas sp. (SeqCode) | reverse complement strand
TAAAGCGAGGGCAAGAAGGCGGTAGCCCCACAGGCTTTAGACCAGGCGGTATTATTGATACGGGGGGCAGAGAAACAAAATTGGCCGAGATGTATGACGATATGATTGAGGTAGCCAACCGCAGACAGCACGTCATAAGAATTGAACCTATTTTAGGAGACATTGAAGGGACTTATTTGGCATTAATGGCGAAGATAAATGGTTGATCCGCTAATTTAGCCGCCACAAGAACCCCGCTGGCCATCCAATACGTTTTTGTGTAAATCCAGTATAATGAACTCAGTGAGCAAGTTTGTTAATTACTTAAGCTACAACGTCAAACAAATTATGGTGTTTGTGGCGTTTTTTTCATTAGTAGGAACCAGCCTACTAATCTTTAGTAGTGCTTCTGTAAACACCGTGGACAAAGAGGCGGAAAGTGGTGTTTTACAGAACCCGGCCGCTATTGTGCCTGATTCAGGCGCATCGGGTGGATATGCGGTTATTTTCTTGCCCAAAACTACACCTCCTCCCACCGGCACGCCAAATCTTGGCATATTTCCAGGACCTGGAAGCGACGAGATTACTAAATGGAAACTGTTCGATACTTGGGTTGGTGGGGGTATGAAACATGCCACCATTAACTTGAGCTACCATGTCAAGACCAACGGTTCGCTAGAAATGGGCAGTAACTCGTGGGGGCATTTTGTACGACCCGCTAACTTGGGCGGTAACTGGTGTCAAACTGATGTGCGAAATGTGACATTGGGTATCACGGTGCCGCTGGCATTTGGTGAAGGCGGAGAAACACCAGAACAAACAACGGTCCTGCTTAACCAAGTAATCAACGGCGAGAAAGACGCGAATTACAAAAAGGTTGCCGCCGAAATGGCAGCTTGCAACCCCAGCCGCATGTATTTACGCATCGGCCATGAGCCCAACATCGAATGGTATCCTTGGAGTGCTCTTGGTAACGGAAATGAGGCTCGTTTCATACAAGCATTCCGACATGTAGCAACATTATTTAAGACTTATCCGGGTATGGCTGATGTAAAAATCGACTGGAACCCGACCGAAGCGGCTTTCGCTGAGGTAAATCCAGGTACTGCTTATTATCCAGGTGACGCTTTCGTTGACGTTATTGGAATGGACAACTACGATCGAGTCCCAAGAACAATGGAAACGCACCGCACTGCTTACAAAAACTTGATCAACTTCGCGACTGCGCGTAAGAAAAAGTGGAGTCTTCCCGAATGGGGACTGTACGCCAGCTACAAGGTCTTGAATGCCGCTGGCACGGAGGGAAACTCTGTTGGTTACGGCGACCACGTGGAGTATGTTGACCTTGTGTTTGATAACGTTCGTGACCACGCAAGCAGTTTCGCTTACGGGGGATATTTCGATGGGCACAAACCATCACGTCTTGATCTGGAATCTCAAAACAGTACGGTGTGCAATGCGGACGGTACAGGATGTGAATATCCAAAATCGCGAGTGCAATTCAAAAAGCGCATGAATTTACTACTGAAACCATAGATTTTGGCAAAATATAGGGTTAAGTTATCTCTTTCGCTGCCATACCGTAAACGAAAAGCTGATCCCGTTCTCGGTAATAGATGAGGACTCGGATACCAGTTCGAAGCTTCGCGTATACTCTGGGAAAAACTTGGTGCAGTCAAAATCGCCAACAAGCTGAGTTATATATAGTTCATTTACCAGATCGATCGTACTAGCAAACAGACTCGCTCCCCCACCCACCCAAATATCTTCTTTAGCGTTGTCTAAAAACTCTCGGGCATTATCAACACGCGCAAAGCCTGGTCGCAATTGCTCCGACTTGGTAGTAGCCACCAGGTTACGCCTGTTCGGTAAAGGTGTCTTTTGCTCTGCATACCAGCCATAGCCAATCATAACTGTGCTGTTAATAGTTTTTGAACGGAAATACGCAACGTCAGTTGGTATCTTGCCCTGCCATGGTATGCCACCTTCATTGGCGATGCCCCGTTTGCTGTCTAGTGCGGCAATGAACCTAACCATGTTAGCTGTGAAGCTTTTTGAGTTCTTGATACCTCAGAGCTGGCGCGACAGAATATAGTACGCTCAAAACTAGAGCTATCAACGCGCCAAAAATTGGAACTATGTTGGTCACAGCAATCAGTATGGTCACCCCAATGACGCCCCAAATATAACCAGAGTATGGCTTGGATAGTTCCGCGCTATAGCGCATGGCTTCCATAATTCCCATATCTTTGTCCACCATCGCGTAGGGTGCCAAGAAATATCGTCTAATCAATATCAGTCCCGGAACAATAAACAAGGCCAAGCCAAGTACTATGAAGCCGCCAGCTACGATTCCAAGTCCTAACAAACGCAGCGCGTACTTCTTGGCTAGCTTCCACAATTGAGCGTAAGTAGCCTGCTTACCTTTTGAGGACTCAAGTTCTAGCCCAAAAAGCGCGGTTTGATATAAAACCGCGACAACCATGAAAACAGCTACTAACAGTGCGGTAGCGGCACCTAGCACGACCAGCGATGAGACAGGCAAACCAGATAGGTTATCGGAAATCGTGGCAAACGTTGATTGATCTTTTGACTTTTTCTGAAAACTGGATAAGGCAGATAAGAGCCCGGGTATGTAGAGCACAACAAATACTTTGAGATTGCGCCTGACTGCCGCTGAACTTTGATTAAACAAATCAAATGAGCTAGTTAGACCGTTGTTACTACTATTTTTTTGCTTTTTGGGCATGGGTCTTGTCCTAAATTACGTTATACATGGATTATGCCCCGACTGCGGACAGATTACAACTGAAACTGGATCATCTACGGCTTGAGCAGTGGACGGACATGGTTGAGCAAGTAGAAAGAACCTGTGACAAGTAGAATGTGCTCGGGTCGTTTCAATAATTCCTGGAACGCTACTTTTGGATCAGTCTGCAGGGACACATCGTAAAAACTTTCATTTGCGCACAAATTTTGCAAATATTTTGGCTCAAGGGCAGTCCGGTATTCATCCTGCCCCATGTAAAATTTAGTAAAGATGATATGTGTTGTCAGCCCTGTCAGCACCCTCAGGCTATCCAAAATGGTAGCTTCTTTGTTGTGACCAAAACTAACTAGCGCAGCAATTGGCTGGTTTGGGAACTTATCCTTTAGGCTTTCAGCCAAAGCGTTCAATTTTTGCTCGTTGTGAGAACCGTCTATTACGATTATCTTACCGCCACGTTTGATAATCTCCATTCGGGCTGGTACTACTGTCTGAACCGAATCGTAAATAGCTTTTTGTGAAACTGTACCCAACAAATGTCGCGTGACGGGAAAAGCCAGCGACCAGTTCCGTCTTTGAAAAAGTGGTAGTGATGACTGCGGATTGGTCTTGGTGATTTTATGCAAAATGGCGTTCTTATCAGCGCAAACAGCCTCAACGACTTCTTCTACCTCCGTAGGCTGGGTATTCATAAATACATGGTTTTGCTTTAAAATGATGCCGGCTTTTTGGGCACTAATCCGCTCTAGAGTGTGCCCTAGTACATGCGTATGATCCAAACCTATGTCGGTGATGACGCACACTTTGTCAGTTCTGGTAACCACGTTTGTACCGTCCAAAAGACCACCCAGACCGACTTCTACCACGGCGTAGTCTACCCGTTCCTTCGCGAAAACCCAGTAGGCAAAGGCCACCAAGACTTCAAAATACGAGGGCGCTAGTTTACTTTTGTCGATTATTTGCAAAAACTCCTGTAATTTCTGGCAAAAAACTGCTTCACTCAGCGGCATCATGTCTATTTGAACTCGTTCATTTATGTCATCAATGTGCGGTGAAACCGTCAGACCAACTTTCTTGCCCGAGGCATGCAACATAGCTGCGATGTAGTAGCAAGTTGATGTCTTGCCAGAAGTTCCCGCCACATGAATCACCCGTACCTTATCTTGTGGATTTCCTAAATGCTCCATTAGCAACTTCATGGTATCTAAGCTGTACTTTCTATCACTCAATGCCGGAGGTACAAATTGTTGCAACTGCTTGTTGGCATCAGAAAAGTTAGTAACCAGTCTCATAGTCAGTCCATTGTACTCTGTTTGAGCCCAATTGTGAGATAATTTTAGTATGAGAAAGTGGCTAGCGCTTTTGCTTATATTCATTTTGAGTGGCGCTGGTTATTCTATTTGGGCTATCAGTCGTCCGCTACCTAAGCTGAAGCCTAGCTATACAATTGCCCAGCAAAAAGCCGTTAACCAGACGCCAGATATTGCCTGGTCACAATATGGTCAACAGGCGCTGGGCGTGACTGGCTACGGTGTTGTGGCGACAAAAGGCGAGCAAAAAGCCGCACCAATGGCAAGCGTGGCAAAAGTCATGCTGGCCCTAGCAGTTCTGGACAAAAAACCGTTGCAACTTAATCAAACTGGACCAAACATTCCCATATCTTTAGCTGACGTGGCAACCTACCAGCAATACTACAGCTCTGGTCAGTCGGTAGCCGCTGTAAAGGTTGGCGTGCCATTAACGCAATATCAGGCACTACAAGCACTGCTACTGCCATCCGCCAATAACATAGCCACATTGCTGGCAAATTGGGTTTTTGGCTCGCAGGAAGCATATATTGCTGAGGCCAACGCCTACGCTAAGAAGCTCGGCATGAATAGCACGACTTTTGCTGATGCCAGCGGTTTTTCCGCCTCCACTGTTAGCACAGCGTCAGATCTAGTATTGCTTGGGCAGGCGGCTATGCAGAACCCGGTAATTGCCTTGGTTGTAAATCAGAAGACTGCCACCATACCGGTTGCTGGAGTAATAAAAAACTATAATTTAGCACTAGGTATAGGTGGTATTGATGGCATAAAAACGGGTAGCACGGACAAAGCTGGTGGGTGCCTCCTATTCTCTACCGACTTCAACGGCACCAAGTTGATTGCCGCTATCATGGGGGCACCAGATCGTGGCACTGCACTGCGTGATGCGCCGGCAATCGCCGTATCATTCAAAAAAGCACTTCGTACTGATGTCGTAATACCTACCGGCAAAATCCTAGCTACCTATACTGCCGCTTGGGGTGCTACCACGGAAGCACACGTCCAAAAAGACCTAAAGCTGATTGACTGGATAGGCACAAAACACAAAGTAGCTGTCGCTTTGAATGAAACCCAGGCAGGCTCTAAAAGTGGCGACCAGGTAGGCATGGCCAGTTTTGTATACCAAGGCAAGACGTTTGAAGGTGCCGTGGTTTTATCCAATAATATTGCAAGGCCCAGCATTTGGTGGCGCCTGACCCACCCCAGCACAAAGTAGCCATCAACTAACAGATGTGGTAATCTGTAAACTGTTAAGCGCCCGTAGCTCAGCGGATTAGAGCACTGGTCTTCGGAACCAGGTGTCGCAAGTTCGAATCTTGCCGGGCGCACCAGACCAAAATGTGAGTTTTTTATTTTTTAGTTGTAAAACCGTCGGGAAAAGGCACTTGATTTGGAACGGTGATGTTACGCCCATTAACGGTGTTACTGCCATAAATTAAGCGATCTTCTTTATTGAGCCTAAAGCTAAGCGCGCCGATAGTATTACCAGAAAATAGAACATTTGTGGCACCTTCCGTCGTCAAAACGTCTTTAACCCCGCTAATGATGTTTGATCTGATTGCCACGTTTTCAGATTTGCCATAAACATATACGCCCTTTTTACCACCAACCAAAGTATTATCAGAAATATACGAGTTTTTACTTCCCTCGTTTATCCGTATGTGGCTACTACGAGCGTTATAGCTTGTGTTATTTCTTATGGTGTTAAAGTCAGACGCAAAGACCGCGAAATTATCGGTATTCCCATACGAAACATTATTTTCCATAAGATTATAGGCGGAATCTTGGTGCAACATAAAGCCGTGAAGCCCATTATTGAGTGACGTATTGTTGCGAATAATATTGTAGTTACAACGCTTAGAGGCAATAAAACCATGTTTGCCGTTACGTTCAAATACATTGTTTTCAACAAGCGCACTGTTACTATCGTCGTGCGGGTCAAGGCCGTAGACGTCATTTTCTAGATAGTGGTTATTGCGCCAGGTCATCCCTGAGGTCCCGTAGCTATAACTGCCAAAGAAATTTTTGTAAAATAAATTATTTTCGACCCAACCAGTAGCCACGTCTACCCCGAGCATATCATCAGGAATTCGCCATGAAATTCCGTAAGTGCCACCCTCTTTTTGTATTTGCGGACGACTATCACCACCCGGCATAATGCCATTACCCAAATACGTAACTCGGCTATCAAGCACATCCATGCGTGCGCTTTTTAGTGCTCTAATAAAGCTTCGCTGATCGGCGGGTTCTGTATCGGGACCACTAGTTACCGGGTTATAACTTGTAATTTCAATGCCCTTGATAAGGACTTCGGAATCTTCAAAACAAAGACACAAAACGTCATTCGGTGAGCTTCTCAGTTCGATTTTCTTGACACTGTCACTGGTTATATCAACTCTGATATTTTCATCAATTGAAAGTGATTTATTGATGCGATAATGACCTGGGGTTATTCTTTCTATAACGCCTCTTGGCGATAAAAGATCTGTTAGCTCAGAAATGTTGGTAATGACTTTGTCAAATTTAAAATCATTCTTGACATGCACGATGCCCCTGTCTTCAAAAACCCGAAGACTCCTGAATTTAGAATTACTGACAGCCGGGATGGTTAGCCTTAATGATATTTACAATCCTTAACTCCTCTGCATTAACAAGCACACCATTATATCTTACACCAGCAGACGATAGCACCTGGCTCAGTGAAGCACATG
>CAYIDS010000026.1:0-7073 GCA_964362185.1 uncultured Saccharimonas sp. (SeqCode) | reverse complement strand
GATTTTGCCTCTGTCCATCTCGTATAACATAGTTTTTGTGGTCTTCTCTACAGGAATTTTCAGAAATTTTGCCAGTGGCTCTACACCAATCAAGCCTTTACCTTCAATGGATTCCATGGGTTTTGCTCCATCATTTTTCATAACTGGTGGTGCTTTGGCGGGTGCAACTTCTTGATTGAATAATTCTTCAGTACTAGGGACTCTGAATAAAGTATCTTCGCCGGCGTCCGTTAGAGTCTGAAATTCATGACTATACTGGGTGAATGCTCCGCCAGACGCAATGGTTATGAAGGTACTGTCACCGAGCCCAACACGATTGAAAACATTCATATAAGCGTCTTTGGTACTTTCGTAAAAGTTTAGGTGTGCTCTTTCGTCGAAAAAGTAGCCGTACATATCGTTCATAACAAATTCACGGCCACGCATAATTCCACTCTTGGCACGTAGTTCATTGCGCAACTTAGTCTGGAACTGGTGTACTATCACAGGCAAATCACGATAACTCATAACAAAACTTTTCATCATGTCAGTAATTGGCTCTTCGTGTGACCACCCAAAACCAACTTCTGCACCATTTTGTAGTTTAGACTTAAACCACACGTCTACCTTGTTGTCGTCCCACCTATCTGTTGACTCCCACAAGTCCTTACGCTGCAAGGAAGTCATAATGATCTCTTGCGCGCCAATCGCACTCATCTCTTCTCTAACAATTTGCTTGATTTTTTCAAGAACCACAATACCTAGCGGCAAGTAACTATAAACCCCTGCCATCTCTTTATGGATAAATCCTGCCTGGATTAGAAGTTGTGCGTTTTTAGCAGTCTCGTCTGCAGGAACCTGTTTGCGCGTTTTTGTAAATAATTGTGATCGTTTCATAATGATATTCTCCCTAAAATTTCAACAAATGTAAAAGCAAAAGAAAACTACGGCCGCGTGGCCGGTGTGTGAATGTAAGGGAGACGCATCTGTTGTTTCATCTGACGGTATTCTAACATAAATAAGTACCTAGCTCAGCTTTAGAACAAATAAACTCACGAAGGCAACGCTGTTTTTCAAGCCATGCACTATAAAAGGTGACCATAAGCTACCTGTTTTATCACGCAAGTAAACCAGCACCATTGAAAGGATAAACGTATCAACAGCCGCGACCCAAAGCAGTGAATTGCCACTGCCAACTTGCAAATGTGCCAGGGCAAACAAAATGCTGGTAATAACAGCGGCTATGACCTTCGGTAGTTTGCTTCTTAGTCCACTGTACAAAAAACCCCGCGTAATGATTTCTTCAACCACAACTGGCAAAAGTACTAGACTAATAAAAACTAACACCAGCGGCAGACCACTAGTGTTAGTACTGAACCCCAGCTCTTGCTTTTGACCACTCTTCAAGCTTGGTATCAATCGTTGCAATATTGTTAAAAACAAAATATACAAAGGAAAATAAGTCATAAAGCCAGCTAAGCCGTAACCGATGTCTGTCATTTTGGGCTTTTTCAAGCCGAGCTGGCTGGCATGTCCGCCACGCTTTTTCAGAAATAACCACAAAAACCACAATGTCAAAGCCTCTACTACGAGCACAAATAAAAATTGCGCATAGACTGAACCGCTAAACCATTTATTTGCCTGCTGTTGGTCCCATCCTCTTGACAATGGATAAATCCACAATATAAACGCGCTAAGTATCTGTGATAAAAAATACGCCCCAACCGTCACCACTATTGCCGCCACTGGCCCCCATGGGATAAGTGATTTGGCGTTTGTTTGGTACGGCTTGGTAGCTAACGCTTGCATTTTAAAAATTCCGTTTTATATCAACGATGGTAATAAGTACCAGTAGTAGCATTAAAATTGCGAAACCAGTGCCATTTACAAGCTCTTCTGTGGTCTTTTTGAGTGGTCGCTTGAAAAGTCGATAAACAAGTGTGACGAATAATCTACCGCCGTCCAGGGCTGGTATTGGCAAAGCGTTCATTATTGCCAGCGTCAATGATATTATAGCCACTATCATCAGCACAAATTCATAACCCAGTAGACTGCCAGTTTGTAAAATCGTAAAAATACCAATCGGTCCCGCTACTTGCGCCGAAGCGGCACCAGTGTTGCCTCTAAACAAATTTGCTAGAGCCGAGCCAATGCCTTCAAACGTGAGAACCGTGAATTGCTTTATGACCCCTACGGCTACAATTGGTGCCGACCACGTTGAACTCCTAGTAACATATTGAGTCGGTGACACACCCAGATAAGCCTTTGGGATACTGGTTTTTTTACTAGCTTCAACTTCATCCTTGGTGCGCAATTTTATCTTCAAAAAAGCTTCCCTACCCTCTTTGGTACGAATCTTCAGATCAATATCTCTGCCGGCAAATTGTGGTGTAACTTTTTGCAATTCATCAACTTGTTCAAATGGCTTAACCAGCACTTGCCCGTCAGCATCAGGCAGGTTTAAAGGACTTTTGGGATCGGCGTAACCAAGTAATCTATCCTCAACCTTCAGACCAGCTTTTTGAGCCGGTGAACCATCTTCTATATAACCAACCAACATTTCTTGTCGAACGATTTTGCTGTCGCGGGGTACGTAAAACTGATTTTCAATTAGCTGTGGCATGCCAAACAGTGCCAATATCGTAAAAAGAACAAACGCCGTTGCTAGGTTCATAGCCACGCCAGCCAGCATAATAACTACCTTATCTTTTAGGCTGGCCGCGCCGAAACTCCCAGGGGTAGTGTCGGCATCATGCTCGCCTTTTAGCTTCACAAAACCACCAAGAGGTAGCCAATTTAATGTAAAAATTGTGCCGTCCTTTTTGGCCAAAACTTTTGCCCTAGGCGGAAAACCAATTCCAAATTCTTCTACCTCAACACCATAACGGCGCGCCATAATAAAGTGCCCAAACTCGTGTAGCACCACCAACCCCACGAACAGCAACAAACCCAATATTAGTAATACAACGGTCATATGTATAAGTATACGCTCCTAAGTTCCAAATCTGCGTTGGCGGCTGGCATATTCGGCTAGTGCCGCGTCTAGGTCGGTTTCATTAAAAGCGGGCCAGTGTTTATTAACAAAAATTAGTTCACTATAGGCCGCCCGCCAAAGCATAAAATTGCTTAGCCGCTGTTCGCCAGAAGTTCGGATAATCAAATCGATGGGCGGGACGTCAGGTGCGTATAAGTGGTTAGCGATAACTTGGGGAGTAATTTCTTCAACCGAGACACCCTGGTTGACAATACTTTTCGTGGCGTCGGTAATTTCTTGCTGGCCACCGTAATTAAGGCAGACCACCAAGCTACCAGCCGTGTTGTCTTTGGTCTTTGTTTCGGCCTCGGTTATGGCTTTTTTTAATGTTGTACTTAGCCGGTCTTTCGATCCAGCAAAGCGAACCCGAATATTTTCTTTATGTAGTTCGACCACCTCGTTTTTGGCGACCCAAAGTAGTAATTTCATAAGATAATCTACTTCTTCCTGGCTGCGATTCCAATTTTCGGTGGAAAAAACGTAGGCCGAAACGTATTTGATGCCTCGTTTTATGCCAGCTTTTCCAATGGTTTTGAGGTTTTCGTAACCCTTTCGGTGACCCTCTAACTGTGGTAATCCTTGAGCTTTAGCCCATCGCCGATTGCCATCCAAAATTAAACCCAGATGAACTGGGACTGAATTATATTGTTCGTTAGTCATTAGTTATATAAGGTCAACGGTTAAACTGTCATTATTTCGTGTTCTTTGGTTTTGGCCGCCACTTCAGATTTGTTCTTGGCCGTAGTTATAGCATCTTCCACTTGCTGATTCAATCTTTTTGCTTCGTCCTCACCAATTGTTTTTTCTTTCTTAGCCCTGCTTATCTCATCTATTGCATCGTGCCGAACACTTCTCATGATTATCATGCAATCTTCCAGCTTTGTACCCACCTGCTTTGTAATCTCACGACGACGTTCTTCGGTTAATGGTGGGACAGATACTCTAACTATTCTGCCATCATCCATAGGGTTAAGGCCCAAGCTTTGGTTGTCACGAATAGCACTAACAATAGCCACTATGTTACTTGGGTCAAACGGACTAATTTGAATAAGTTGTGGTTCAGGCGTAGTAATGGTGGCGGCTTGGTTAAGGGGCATCTGTGTACCGTAGGCCTCAACCATCAATCCATCCAGCATGCTGGGGTGTGCCCGGCCAGTACGCAGTTTCTTTAACTCGTCCTGAAAATGAACGGCGGCGGCATTTAGCTTGGTTTTGGTTGACTCAATAACTTGGTTTGGGTTCATGGTTTTAGTGTACTACTGAATCTCGCCCAGAGCCATACGGCTAAAGCGACGCACAACAATGTTTTCACCCAGCTTCGCGTTGTGCTCTTTGACGTATTCACCAACGGTTTGGTCGGGATTTTTTACAAACGGCTGATCAAGTAGACAACGTTCAGCAAAATACTTCTTTAGCATGCCTCCAGCAATATTGTCTAGCATTTTTTCTGTCCCGCGGCTGCCGGATGCCTGATCTTTGGCTTTGTCTACAAATTCGGCTTTTTTGGCATCCAAAACATCTGCTGGAATTTCTTTTATAGTTACATACTCTGGAGTCGAAGCCGCGATGTGCATAGCAATGTCTTTTACCAAATCTTTGAACTCGGCTGTTTTGGCTACAAAATCTGTTTCGCAGTTTACTTCTACCAAAACGCCAATCCGTCCGTCATGATTGTAAGTACCCACTAACCCGCTTCGAGCTTCTCGCTCACTACGTTTGTCGGCCTTGGTCAGCCCTTTTTTGCGCATAGCTTCTAGTGCTTTGTCAAAGTCACCCATGGCCGCTTCAAGTGCGGCCTTTGCGTCAGTAAGACCAACTCCGGTTAATTGCTTTAGTCGTTTTACTTCATTAATATTTACCGCCACCTTATTTTTCCTCCCCGCTGGGTTTAGCAGTGTCAATTTTCTCGACTTTTTTAGCGTGTTTACCCTTACCGCTAATGATTGCCTGTTGCAAATAGTCAGCAATCAACTGGATTGTTTTGATGGCATCGTCATTACACGGAATTGGGTAGGTGATCGCGCTTGGATCGGTGTTGGTGTCAGTAAGTGCTACGACTGGGATACCAAGCTTGATAGCTTCTTTGACAGCGTTGTTGTCGTGCAAAATATCAATCACAAAAACAGCCCCGACTTTTGGAGCCATCTCTTTGATACCGCCATAAAGTTGATTCATTTCGTCAATTTCTTCCTTGTATCGTTGCACCTCGAGCTTGTTGTACTTGGCAGCCAGCTGACCATTCTCCATGCGTGTCTCTATATCTTTCAAGTACTTTACGCGCCCACCAATGGTATTACGGTTGGTTAACATACCGCCAAGCCAACGCTCGGTCACATAGGGCATATTCGTTTCTAGGGCTAGTTTTTTGATTATGTCTTGGGCTTGTTTCTTGGTTCCGACTAGCAAGATTTGTTTACCTTCGCTAACCGTTTGTTCCAAAAAACCCAACGCTTCTTCTAGCTTAAATACCGTCTTGGTTAGATCGATTATATGACTGCCCTCTCGCTTGCTATGAATATAGGGCGCCATCTTTGGATGCCAGCGACTAGTTTTGTGACCAAAGTGGGCACCAGCCTCTAGCAGTTTTTTTATATCTACAGTATTTGACGTCATATATTTTGTCTCCTTTACCTTCACCTGGGTGCCCTGACGTTCCTACACGGAGTGCGCCAAGGAGGATTTACTCCCAGATTGCTTAATAAATTACCGTCTTATACTAACAGATACGGCAACCTGACGCAAGACTTGACCAGAGGTCAACAGATGTGTATACTTGTTCGAGTTATGAAAAAAGCTATACATCCCGATACATATCGCCCAGTTGTTTTCAAAGACCTAAACAATGACTGGTCTTTTTTGACACGCTCCACCGCCCAAACAGATGAAGTTATCAAGTGGGAAGACGGCAAGCAGTACCCGCTGGTAAAACTGCACATCTCAAGTGCCAGTCACCCGTTCTTCACCGGTCAAGAAAAATTAGTTGATATCGAGGGTCGGGTAGACAAGTTCAAGGCACGCCAAGAAGCAGCCAAGGCTAGAGCTGAAGCCATGAAAAAGGCTGCCACTAAAACCCGTGTAAAATCACCCAAACTAGACGAAACACAAAAAATCGGCTCCCTCAAACCCAGCAAAAGTTAGCTACCCAAACCGCACAAAACGCCATCCCTGTACCCAGATGGCGTTTTTCTTTATACTAACTAAATAAGGAAACTATGGACCAAAAGGAAAAACAACTTAAGCAAGAACACGCTGATCTGCAGCATAAGCTTAGCGACCCTGATGTATTTAGTACAAAAGATTATCCCAAGCTTGCTCGTCGGCACAAACAACTAGAAGATATACTGGCATTATTTGATGAATCCGAGTGGCTGATTAAGGCACGTAACCAAGCCGAAGAGCTGGCAAATGGGACTGATCTTGATCTGGCCAACCTAGCCACTATTGAAATCGAAGAGCTTGACAAAAAAATCCAGCAAAATGCCGTGGCACTTGGTGAGACGCTGACCCCCAAAGATCCCAACGACGAGCGTGATGTCATCATCGAAATCCGGGCCGCCGCCGGCGGTGACGAATCAAGTTTATTTGGTGGCGAGTTGTATCGTATGTATGCTCGTTGGGCTGAAACACACGGCTACAAACTTGAATTAATCAGCGAGAGTCCTAACGAAGTTGGCGGTTACAAAGAGATAATTTTTGCTATCAGGGGTGAAGATGCTTATCGTAATCTCAAATTCGAGGCCGGTGTACACCGTGTTCAACGAGTACCGACTACCGAAAGCCAAGGCCGCATTCACACCAGCACAGCAACAGTTGCTGTCATGCCAGAGGCCGAAGAATCAGATATAGAAATTTCGCCAAATGACCTAAAAATCGATGTTTTTCGGTCTGGTGGACACGGCGGTCAATCCGTAAACACAACTGACTCAGCCGTACGCATAACCCATTTGCCTTCTGGGATAGTCGTAACCAACCAAGACGAAAAATCTCAGATAAAAAACAAGCTAAAAGCCATGAGTGTGCTAAGAAGTCGCCTGCTGCAAATGAAAATAGACGAAGAAAC
>CAYIDS010000025.1:0-7157 GCA_964362185.1 uncultured Saccharimonas sp. (SeqCode) | reverse complement strand
AAAAAACGTTGCTTTAATCCAGCCAATGTCTGTTGGGACGTTGTGTTTGTGATACCAAAACTAATATGATGCTCATCAGCGGCTAACGGTACCACTTTAAGTTGGTAAATATCCGCTACGCTCATCAAATCTTTGTAAAGTTGCTTGTTGGCTAAGCGTGAAGTATCGGTGTAGGCTAAGCCAAGTATGCGTGATCGACGCTGTGTCGCGATTTCTTCGTCTTGTCGGGCGTTTTGGGACATATGCCTATATTTAAGCATAAGCTTGGCAATTTCGTCAGTAGTTCTTCACCGTTTCTGATACCATTCGTATATGAAACCTGACATAGTTTTGATAGCACACAATTTGCGAAGTTGTCATAATGTTGGTTCTTTGTTACGAACCGCGGAAGGCTTGGGCGTGTCAAAAGTTTGGCTAACTGGCTACACGCCGTACCCCAAACACCTAAAAGATAAACGCCTGGGGCATCTTTCCCATAAAATCCACAGTCAAATCCACAAAACCGCGCTTGGCGCGGAGGAACTTGTCGACTGGGAATACACGGATAGCCTTAAACCAGTTATGGCGCGCTTAAAAACTAGCAATTACGTTATTTGCGCGCTAGAGCAAACTGCTGACGCCATTGAAATACACAAGTTTTTGCCGCCGGGCAAAATCGCTCTTGTCGTGGGACGAGAAGTCGAAGGTCTAGAGTCTGAGATACTAAACCAAGTTGATACTTGCCTGGTAATTCCCATGTTTGGTAAAAAAGAGTCGTTCAATGTCGCTGTGGCGGCCGCTATTGGGTTGTATCACCTCAGGTTCAGTTCGTTGACGGCTAAATCATGATAAAATAGAGTTATGCCCGTAAAAGCTGTTCGGCGTCACCATACCAGTTCGCCGAAGCATAAACACACACAAAACTACCTGCAAGCCTATTGGCCGTATTTGCCAATGATATTTATTTTGGGAATTGGATTGCTTCTAGGTGGGCAAAGACCTATCGGTAAGGGAGGCAAGGGCGTTTTATCCTTTGCAACTGAAATAAGTAGTAGCGCTCTCCTAAGCGGCACAAATTCACAGCGCGCAGGCAATGGACAAGCCAGCCTAAAACTTAACCAACAACTAGCTTCCGCCGCTCAGGCAAAAGCAGACGACATGGTGGCACGCAACTACTGGTCACACACCACGCCAGACGGCCAACAACCGTGGGTATTTATAAGTAATGCTGGCTATAAATACGCTAAAGCCGGCGAGAATCTAGCCTATGGTTTTGCCACCAGTACTGATACCGTGATTGGCTGGATCAATAGCCCAACCCATAAAGCAAACTTGTTGGATCCCGACTTTAGTGAAGTCGGATTTGGCATCACCAACGGGAGTGACTACAACCAGTCAGGCCCGGAAACAGTTGTTGTTGCCATGTACGGCCAGCCTCAAGTTTTGTCTGATACCTCTCAAAAGACGATTGCTACTACTCAGCCAAAAAAAGCTACGCCATTGTCGACCACCCAACCAGCTGAAGTTGTTAAGCCTGAACCTGCTCCCGTTGACGCGACGGCCAAGCAAACACTAACAACAGAAGAACCTACCCCAAGCGTTGAGGTTTCAAGTACCGAGATAACCCGGGCCCAAATCATTACTAAGGGTAAAACCCCCTGGATTGTGAGCACGGTTGCCATGCTGAGTGGACTGTGCGCGATTCTATTACTAGCCCGACACGGGGCCGGTTTTCACAGATTGATACGTTCCAGCGAAAATTTCATATTGAAACATCCTGTCATTGACATGATTTTGGTTACTATCATTATGTTGGGATACGTCCTGAGCAGTACTACCGGCTTTATCCAATAGCTACAGGTATTACGCGTTTGCCCTCCAGCCCTTAAGTCCAGCTGGCAGCCCCAGATCTTTTCTATTTGTTTTCACCGATGCTACAGCATCTCTTCAAACATCTAAAAAAGACTAGAATCTACCAGCTGAACAATGGGCAAGAAGTTCAAACGCGTAATACCTGAGCTAGCTGAGATAACTATTGCACGACTACGTTTTGGGCGCCGACAGCATCATGAAAAAGTAGTAAACTGCTTTCGTCAATCAAGACTCGCTTGGGCAAACGAATAATTTGCTTGTTCGACTCATCGCCTATCACCAAAACTACTTCTGTTTTACCAATATTTTTATCAATCACGTCTTTTAGAGACAGTAACATATCGTGATCATCGCCGCGCAACATGCGAACATACAAACGTTTTTCTACCGGCAGATCGACTGGCTTAGGCATGGCTGGCTTAGAAATTTTACCCACCCTGGGCGCTTTTAGCGTCTTGCCGGTTGATTCGTAGGCGTCGGCTTGCTCGCTTGTGAATTCACGCGCGTCATCAACCAATACTTTTAGTTCCCCTGTGACGACACCACTGCGATCTTTAGCGTTTAGCTTACCACTAGCCAAAATTACACGATCGCGTTCCCAAATACCTGTTGTCTGTTGATATACCCCGGGGAACAGCACCAATTCAATTTCACTAGACCTATCGGCAATCTTGACAAAGGCCATTTTTTGACCGTTCTTGGTGATAATTTCACGCTTATCGATAACCGTACCGCCAACGCTAACCATTTTGTTATCGTGCTCTGGCTTCAGTGTGCTAATCGATATAGTGTGTTCGGCTAGTAAACTTTCGAAATCCGCTAGCGGATGTTGGCTAAGATAAATTCCCAGTAACTCACGCTCCCAAAGTAGTTGATCACGCCGTGAGATAGCTTTTGGCGGTTTCTCGAGGACAAGACGGGGTTGAGGTGATCCAATTTCTGCTACGACATTACCAAAAAGATCTGTTTGCCCGCTTGCCACCTGTTTTTGCAATCGTCCAGCGAAGGCTAAGAGCACGTCTAGATTGTGTAGTAGCGTGCTCCTGTCACCAAACCGATCAAGTGCCCCCGCCTTGATCAGACTATCCAGAGCTTTTCTGTTTACTACGCGTACGCTCACTTTACTAAAGAAATCCTGTAAATCCTTAAATGGCTGCGACCCTCTAGCCCGAAGAATCTCTTCTACCGCGCTGGTGCCGACATTTTTAATGGCTGCCATTCCAAAACGAATCTGATTGGTTTTGGGAACTACCGCGAACTCTATGAAAGACTCGTTGACATCCGGTGGCAACACGTCGATACCCATATTTTTACACTCTGTAATCTCAATTGCCAAACGATCGGTATTATCAAAATCACTTGTCATCAGAGCAGCCATGAAAGCGGAAGGAAAATGTGCCTTCAGAAAGGCAGTTTGGTACGCGATCAAGCCGTAACAAGCGGCGTGACTTTTGTTAAAACAATACGCCGCGAAATCCTCAAGGCTCTTCCAAAACTTTTCCATCTGGTCGTGGTCAGCGTTTGACTTTTTTACCGCTCCCGTAACAAAGTCGTTTTTTAGCTTGTCCAGAACTTCAGGAATCTTTTTACCAATACCTTTGCGCAGAGTGTCAGCTTGCCCACCGCTAAAGCCGGCCAATTCTTTTGAGATCTGCATCACCTGCTCCTGATATACAATGACACCGTAAGTGCTTTTCAGGGCTGGTTCCATAGCTGGGTGCAAGTATTCAATCTTTTTTTTGCCATGTTTGCGGGCGATAAAATCATCAATCCATTGCATCGGACCTGGCCGATATAGCGCCACCATAGCTACAATGTCTTCAAACTCTGTCGGCTTAAGTTCCTTCAAATATCTTTTCATGCCAGACGACTCCAACTGGAAAACACCGGTGGTATCACCTTTTTGCAAAAGCCTAAACGCCTTACTGTCATCAAGCGCGATGGTGTTTATGTCGATGTCTTTATCGTACACTCGTTTCACGATACGCAACGTGTTTTTGATGATGGTGAGGTTTGATAAACCTAGAAAATCCATCTTGAGCAGGCCCAAATCCTCGATTGGGCCCATCGAGTATTGAGTGACTACGACACCCTTTTGCGCCCTTTCTAGTGGCACAAACTTGACAATGTCGTCGGGAGCAATTACTACTCCGGCGGCATGGACGCCGTGGCTTCGAATCGTGCCTTCTAGTTGCACCGCCAAGTCAAAGACACGCTTGGCTTCTTCATTATCTATGTACTCTTGACGTAAATCGCCAGCCACTTCGAGTGATTTTTTTAAGGGGATATGTCTTCCCTGGGTTGGTTGCGGTATCATTTTTGCCCAGCGATCAGCCGTGGCATAAGGCACCTGCAAAACGCGAGCCACATCACGCACGGCGTTTCGCGCCGCCATACGACCAAATGTCACGATGTTAGCAACTCGATCAGCCCCATACTTCTGGATGCAATAACGTATAACTTCATCACGTCGGCTATCTTGGATGTCAATGTCAATGTCAGGCATACTTATACGATCTGGATTGAGGAAACGTTCAAACAACAGATCATATTTTAACGGATCTAGTTCGGTAATTTTTAGACAATAGGCTATGATGGATCCGGCCGCAGAGCCCCGACCTGGTCCAAACACAATACCATTATCTTTGCCCCAGTTGATAAAGTCAGAAATTATCAAAAAATAGGCGTTGAAACCCATATTTTCAATAACACCTAACTCATAGGCGGCCCGTTTGAGTACATCTTTGGAAGCTATTTTTTTGACGGCTGAAATGCTGAGATCTTTCGCATCGGCCTCGCTAACTTGTCCATAGCGCCAGGCAAGACCACGATACACCAGCTTTTCTAGATAACTTTTTTCGGTTTCGCCCTTGGGCACACTAAACTTTGGAATAAGTATCTTACCCAAATCGAGCTCTATACTACAACGCTTGGCAATTTTTGTGGTATTGGTAATTAGCTCGGGATGAGTAGTACCCCAGCGAGTAATAATATCTTTTGGATTGGTAACAAAAAGATCAAATGCGCTCAGACTCATACGTTTATCATCGACCAGGAATGAACCGGTCTGCACACATAACAATATTTCATGGGCTTCCTTATCCTGTTGTCTTAGATAATGAGCATCGCAGGTCAGCACGGCGGGAATCTTGAGTTCTTTAGCAAGTTTGAGGGTTGCCTCGGTAACCGCTACCTGTTCCTTCCAGACACTAGGATGGTCCTTGTGACCATGATCTTGTACTTCCAAATAATACCGATCGCCAAAAACGTTTTTATACCATTTGGCTATACTTTTAGCCTGGTCGTATTGCCCCTGGCGCAATGCGTCACCTATTTCACCACCAATACAGCCGCTGAGAATAATTAAACCGTCCCCGAACTTCTCTAGTAGTTCATGGTCAATTCTAGGCTTATAATAGTACCCGTCTAGGTTAGCAATGGTGCTAAGGCGCATCAAGTTTTGATATCCCCGTTTGTTCATTGCCAAAATTGTAAGGTGATAATAGGTCTTGTCTTTGGTTGGGTCCTTATCGGTGTGATGGCGCGGTGCGACATACGCTTCTATGCCCATGATAGGTTGAATATCATGGGCCTTGGCTTCCTTATAGAACTCCACCAAACCAGACAACGTGCCATGATCTGTAATCGCTACTGCCTTCATCCCTAAAGCCTGGACGTGCGCCATCAACGCTGGAACTTTGGTTAAACCATCCAGCAAACTGTATTGTGTGTGATTATGCAGATGTATGTAGTCACTTGGACGAAGTTTTTTTGCTACACTCACAAAGTTACCTCTCTAATATTGTAAAACAGCTAACCCTTTTTGGGCGACGCTATTTATTACAACAAACGGTTTTGAGTTGAAGTCTTAGCTAATTCTATCTGTTGGTGAAAATTGATAATCTATTTAGGTCTTTTTTGCCAGATATTTTTTGAGATGAGTGACGGCTTTATTCGACTCCACCACGGCTTTTTGGAGATCTTTGTCGTCCGCGACACCCTCATGAACGGCGCTTAAAATGTGACGGGCTTTCTCCTTGGTCAACTGAGCTTTGCCCAGCAACTCTACTAGCTCCTTTTGGGCGGTGCTTTTTAGTTGTTTGGCCGCTACAGTACCCTTCTTTATCAAACTATCTAGTTCGTTATGAAGTGCTTTTAGGCTCTTTTCTGCCTCCACTTTGGCCTTATGGGCCGCGTCATGAACATCTTTTCTGGTTTGTTTGCCGCTTTTGGGTGCAGTCAGTATACCGGCTACGTATCCAGCCACCCCGGCTACTACACTACCAATTGCTAAGCGTTTTGTAGTATTACGCATCATCTTCTCCTTTATCTCGTTTACGCTTATTAGCTTTTTTAAACACGGCATCCGATATATTGGTTATCAAGCGACCTATGGCCAGCGGACCAACTCCTCGTTCAAAAAACTCACTGACGGCCTCTGCCTTGTCGGCAATGCTCTCGGCTTTTTGCGAAATACTTTTGATGTGTCTTAAAATCTGAATAACAAAAATGGTTGCCACAATTGCCAGCACCAGAAAAATTGCGAGAGTTGAAGATAAAATAATAACTAATGTTCGCTCTGCTGTCATCATGCTACCAGTATACACTTTTTTTAAACGGACAAGGAACGCAAATACTCCATGAATTTATCCTTTATGTCATCGTGTTTTAGAGCGAAGTCGACAACTGTCTTTACGTATTCAAGCTTATTGCCAGTGTCGTAGAATTTTCCGTTTTGAATCTCTAGTCCGTAGACCGGATAACCGTCGTCCATCATCCGCTGTAGGGCTGGCTGCATTGTAAACTCTGTACCAGGCTCTAGCTTTTCTAAATCTTGGCGCAGGTAATCAAAAATACTTGGCTCAAACAGGTAACCGCTAACGCTGGCAAGATCTGACGGAGCGGCCTCTTTACCTGGTTTTTCTATGATAGTATTCATTTTTACTAAACCACCGCTCAATTTATTGCCACCCACGAAACCGTACCGCTTGTAGTCAGCCTCGTTTTTTGCCCTCACACAAGTCAATATCATACCATCGTGTTTCTCATGAGCCGCAATCAATTGCTTAAATCGACTCGGGCTAGCCGACACAAAGTCGTCAGCAAAAGCAAAATCACCGCGAGGTGGTGATTCAACTGCTTAAACTTGGTAAGCACTTTGTAGTTACTGATTACCAAGTGAGAAGTAAATCGGGAAAGTTGGCTGATGGCGATAATCTAGAGCGTGGTGGTCTGCTCGGGCTTAACTGGACGGCACAAAACACTGGAAGTTTCGGTGATCTCATCCTTCGGCTTACCGTAAAGGT
>CAYIDS010000024.1:0-7341 GCA_964362185.1 uncultured Saccharimonas sp. (SeqCode) | reverse complement strand
TGTGACAACATTTTTGCCTAAATTATTAGCCAGTGATGCTACCTTGGGTGTTCTGCACCAAGGCCCAAATGGAGGCAATATAGACGCCTTTGGTGCTCGTGAAGTTTCCAATACAGCGTTTCGGGCTAGTGGTGGCTCGGAACTAAGACCCGAGCAAAGTGCCGCGCTTAAAATACAACGTGACCAGCTAGACAAAGAAGAATTTCAATCTAGAAGTTTTGCCAGTCGCGTGTTTGATATTTATGACCATCGTTCCGTGGCAGGCAAGCTTATAATCAAAACAAGTCCTAGCCCCGTTCAAAACATTTCCAATATGGCTCGTGTGTTTACAAGATTTGGCTGGCTTACAAACTTATCCTCGGCGTTCCTTCCCAAAGCACATGCCGCCGCGGATCCAACCGCTATTTATGGCTTCCCGGAGTATGGTTTTAGCCTGGAAGATCTAGGTAACCCTGACCTAGAAGACCCTTATGCGAATGCTGATGAAGTGGCAAAACTGCTAAATGCCGACACGGACAACAAGATTAAGCAAAAAGTAAAATCGTGCTTTGGGGTTGATATCAAGCTGGATGCCGAGGGCAAGTGGGATGCTGTTGCCGCTGAGGACGTAAATCCTAGTAGCGGAAGCTATTTAGAACAAGACTGTGTAGGCGGGGGTGGTTTGGCAAATTGGTTACGAATACGAATGTTTATATTTGATACTCAAACAATGGCAGCTTACGCCTGTTATGAGGGTGTAGACGAGCAGTCCTGTCAGCAATTTAGTTTTAGCAACACTCCAAGTGGTACTACCCCTGTTGCGCAAACGGAGGCGGCGCAAATTGTTGGCAATATTGGCGACAGCTCAGACACCGTACCGTGCGCCGCTGGAACGAAAGACTTAGGTACCGTACTAAGCCTTTACTCGGGTGATGTAACGTCAACTCCAGGGCAGGTAAAGCTACGCTTGTGTCAAATAGCCGAAATCTCGGGAGAAGGCAACAATGCCAGTGGAACAGAGATATCTGGGGGTGCGGTGGTTAACTCACGAGTATCCGGAGCTTGGCTGGCACTTGCTAAAGCTGCGAACTCTGCTGGTGTCCAACTTAGTGCTGACAGTTCATTTAGACTAGCACACTCCTGTAATGGCACTGGTGATGGTAGTACCTGTGCCAGGCCAGGCAAATCACCACATCAGCTTGGCGTAGCTATAGATTTTGATATGGGGGCAGATTGGTTTGGTCCGAGCACAACCGAATGTGGCAGTCAAAGAGCAAGACTTCCTGGCAATGTAATGTGGGATTGGCTACTCGTAAACGCCGAGAAATTTGGCTTTAAGCAGTATACGTACGAGGTATGGCATTGGGATCCTATTAATTCACCAAGTCGGTGTGGGACAAACCAATGAGAAACGCACAGATTCTACACAATATTTATAAACACACATCTATTATCTTATCATTGGTTCTGGCCTTGCTCTTTTGTATACCCTCTTCAACTGTTTTGGCTTTGAGCAAAGAGCAAAAGGACGTGTTTCGCTCTGGCATTTATTACTTCGATGTAGCTGACGACCAAGCGGCGGCGGGCTGCGCAATATCTAAAGACGGTAATCCGTTTCATGTGTTAGCGTTCCCGCCCATTACTAATGATGCAACGGCGGCGGCGGCTATAAACAGTTATATAACAGAGAAGTCCTCAACTAGTCCATTCAAGTCGCTTGGCAACGAATTCATTGCTGGAGCAAGGCGATACAATGTAAACCCGTTTTTGGCTGTTGCCCACATACAACACGAGAGCGGCTTTGGTGTGGCTGGTAGTAATGGTTGGCATAATAATGTATATGCGACCGAGGATGCCGCTAGACGCCAAGACAAGGCTCAAAAAACAGACTCCAATAATGCGTTTGGTAGATCCGCCGGGGACGGACAGCCAGCAGCGTACTACTTGCGAGGTAGCGGAGAGGTTCGGGCGGTTTACAAATGGGGAACTTGGGCAGAGAGCCTTGATGACGGGGGTAGCGATGATGAGTGGTATGCCCTAATCCGGCGAGAATACTTGGCTCCTGATGGAAGACGTAAAATTGATCCTGGTGACTTTGCGACTTATGTACACACCTATGCGCCAAAATCTGATGGGAACAATGAAGAAGTGTATATTGCTAGTTTGTTTGATACCATAGATGCGCTTGTGGCGATCACTAACGGCGCGCCGGCAAGTTCAGCTGGGTCAGAGTCGGCACAAGTATCGAGCGCCTGCGGTGGAGCATCTGATCAAGCCGCATCAATTATTCAAACAGCCTTGGCAGAGGTTGGGAATAAAGAGGACCCAGCTGGTTCGAACAGGGGTCCAACGATTAATAAATATTTTGAAGAGCAAGGATTTTCTCCCGGCAACACGTGGTGTGAAATTTTCACACAGTGGGTTATATTTAAGGCAACCGGAACTAAAATTGGTGTATATGGCGCGAAGAATACTGGTGCTTGGTTTAGAGACAATAAAAATTTTTGGTCGTGGAGGGATAAGATTAGACCTCAGCCAGGTGATGTGGTTGTTAAGGGTAGGGAAGGGTCTGGAGCAACCCTCAATGGTGGCGCGGGGCACATTGGAATTGTTGTTCAAGTAACTGGGTTTAGTATGAAGACTGTTGAGGGTAACTCGTCCGACCAAGTCAGCCAGCGCGAGTATACTGATTATCGAGAAATTGAGGATCTTGTTGGGTTTGGTAGGTTCAGTGACCCTGGCACGGTCCAGACCGACCCTACCTTTGATCCTTTAGCCGGATACACTGGCGGCTCGGGTGGGGGTGGTAAGGAGGACTAAAGGCACCATGAATAAGAAAACGATTTACACAATATTGAGTATCATTGGTGTTTTTGTTATTACCCTGTTTGTATTAAATGTACGGATTTTTTCTGGTTTTAGGGTTGTATCTTCGAATCCATCAAACAACAGTGTCACGCCTACTGAAAGCGGTCTGGTACTTACATTCTCTGAAGATGTCGCTTTGGACATTGCGCAAAACAAGAATGCACACATAACGTTCGTGCCACAGATACAGTATGACGTAATTGTCGCCGGTAAAAAGGTAATGATACTACCTTTTAGGAGTTTTGAGGTTCGACGATACAGCATGACACTCCGTGGTATCCGTTCTGTTTCCGGTGAGTCTATTGATAAATTCTTGATTCAGTTCGAGGCTAAAGTTATTGAGGCCAAGTCGCGGACAAAAAAGCAAAACGAAGCGGCGGTCGTTTTTAACAGCGATGTTGAGGACATATTGGTATCTAGGTTTCCCGAGGTTAAAAAAATAGAAAAGTACGACAAAGAGTTTAACGTATCAGCTCAGTTGTCTGGTAGGGGGGAAACGAAAAAAGACTTATTAATCATCATTAGCCTGAAGCCTGAAGTACTTTATTCGTACGATGAGGAATTGGCGTTGGCTGCTTATGATAGGGTTTACAAAAAAGCTACTACGTATTTATCAACCCTAAATATAAAGTTGAGCGATTACACTGTGAGGATAAGCCCCAGTAACCTACAAAGCCGTTATATTAAGTAGCTCGGCGATTTTACGACTTGGTAATAGGTATAATTGTGTGTTTGTTTTTCAGGGTGCTGACAACAACGTCGGCGTTTGTGGTGGTGATGAATGTCTGGTGATCTCTTGATATTAGCTTTGTTAGTAGCCGCCTGCGCTTTGCGTCAAGCTCACTAAATACATCATCAAATAAAAGCAGTGCTTTTGCACCATAAGCACGCTCTACCATCTGAATTTGTATTATTTTAATAGCCAGAATGAGTGTTCTAATCTCACCCCTTGAAGCGCTATCCTGCAAGCTGTGACCAGCAATTGACGCTTGCATATCGTCTCTGTGCGGTCCGTAGGCGGTGAAGCCCCGCATTAAATCAAGCTCGACGTGTTGCTCAAGCTTGTGCAGTAAGGCACTGCTGTAATCCGCGCCGTTTATGCTCGACTGATACGCCACCAGCGTTGGTACGCTACTGGCGGATAGTGCCCGATACACTGCCGGTAAGTCTTTGTTGAAGTCATTAATAAGACGTTGCCGATAAGCTACTATCTGACCGCCAAGTTCACTGAGCCTTATATCCCAGACAAATAATTGTTTGCCGACATTACTTGGCTGTGTCTTTAACAACCGATTGCGTTGCGATAAACTACGTCTGTACTGACGCCGTATTGAACCGTACTCGAGGTACAACATCTCTAGTAATTCGTCCAAAAAATCGCGGCGTTTGTCGGGTCCGTTGCTAAAGAGCTGCAACTCATTTGGTTCAAACAAAACCACTGGCAACTTTTTCTTTCGTGTAACGCGGTGAACCGCTAGATTGTTGATCAGAAGTGTTTTTCTAGATCCGTCTCCCTCTCGCTCGATCCTAAAAGTGCGATCTTCTTTTTCAAACACGGCATCAATTCTTGCCCACTCTTTGTTATGGTAGATCAAGTCAACGTCTTTGGCACGATATGACGAATGAGTACATACAACCAACAGCGCTTCGAGCAAATTGGTTTTTCCGCTACCATTGGGCCCAACAATTATGTTTACAGCCGGTCCAAATATAAAACTTTTATCTATATAAGAGCGGTAGTTCCGTAGCCGTAAGCTCTTTACCATATACCTATTGTAGCTGGGACTAGCTCTTAAGGGGCATAATCACATGCAGATAGTCGGCGCTGGCGGGGTCTTTTAAGACACAAGGCTCTAGCTTGCCATTGAACGCGAATAGCACATCGTCACCGTTCAAACACTGCAAGGCATCTAGAATATAGCGTGAATTAAGAGTAATTGTGCCGTCCGCACTCACTTTTGCCTCGGCGCTGGCAGTGTTTTCACCAAGCTGTGAAGCCACGGAACGAATCGTGACTTGTTGCTGTTTTTTGTCTAGATTGATTGTGATGCTCCCCGCGCTTTCACGGGCAAAAAGGCTTGATACTTTGGTTATATTAGCTAGTTCGGCACGTTTTAGAGTAGCCGAGAACTCAAACTTGGTAGGGATAAGCTTACGGTAATCGGGGTATTTTCCTTCTATCTGCCTGGTAACGAGCTCGATATCACCGACCTTGAATAACACCTGCTGGTCGTCGTGGACAAGCTCTACTTCGCCGTCAAAGTCGCCCAGTATTCTAAGTAGATCCTGCAGGGCACTTGCTGGTACTAACATGTCGAGCGCCGCCTTGCTTTTAGCCAAAACTTTTTCGGCTAGTCGATAGCTATCGGTGGACACCAAGTACAGATCGCCCTCGTAGACATGCATATATACCCCAGTAAGCACCGGTCTTGACTCGTCATTTGAGGCAGCCAACACGACTTGTTGAAGACCAAGTTTTAGGCTCTTTCCATCAATCTTGGTAGTTTTACCATTTGTTATTGCTGGCATGACAGGGAACTCATCAGCCACGACACCGTTGATTGTTGATTCGTATTTGTCGGTGCTGATATGCAATTTATTATCATCAAGTTTAAGTTTAATAACTCCGCTGGGAAGGCTAGAAACAAAATCTTGCAATAACCTCGCGGGAGCGGTAATTGCCCCCTCCGTTTCAACCTTGGAACCAATAAAATGGGTAATTGCGATGTCTAGATTGGTAGCCGCGATACTTAGTCTATTGCCAATTGTTTTCAGCAAGACATTGGAAAGTATTGGTAGGGTACCCCGACCACTTGCTACTCGTGATACACTGCCGAGCGCTTTGTTAAGATTTTCTTGGGTAACTTGAAGCTTCATCCTAATAAATCTCCGTAAATATAATCACCCGTTATGAAAATCCAGTTTTTATCATGTCCGACACGGTTCATACTAATACTCCTTTATATACTTTATTATAGTATCTATAAGCCCTGTGCAAATCGTGTAAAACTACCCGCTCACCCTTGTTTTTTAACACAAAAACCTGTGCACTAAGCACCCCACAAACTTGGTACAAAAAGTCCATAAAGCCAATATTTACCCACACAGCTACTACGCCCATCCAAGCCCTGCGTATAACACGCCAAGTGAACGCACAAGCATCCAATGTATTATGGACAGGTTGTACGCACCGTATCCACAGCGGTTTATCTATGTTAGGCATAAAGTCGCTCCTTTATATCACTGATTGCCTCACGGATATCGGTGTCAAAAGTAGCTTCTTTTTCAATCTTTTCAACCGAGTGAATCGCCGTGGTGTGATCTTTTCTACCAAGCTCCCTAGCTATCTTAGGGAAGCTAAGATGTAACTCGCTTCGCAGTATGTACATGGCAATCTGCCTAGGCACAACGATGTCTTTATCTCGCTTAGGGCCCAAGATGTCCTCAAGCGGTATCTGGAAGTGTTTTGCCGTGCGTTCAACAACCTGTTTGGGGCTAAGGTGTTTTGGTCTGGACTTACTACTACCAAGCAGGTTTGTAGCCAAAGCAACATCAGGAGCCAAGCCTCGCATCTCACAAAAAGCTAATAATTGGTTGAGCGCGCCCTCTAGCTCGCGAATGTTGGTCTGTACCAAGTTTGATAAATACTCTACCACAGCGGGCGGCAGCTCAATATTATGTATATTGGCCTTTGTCTGGATGATAGCGCAACGGGTTTCAAAGTCGGGATTTTGCATGTCGATACTCATTCCCCAAGCAAAACGGCTACGTAAACGCTCTTCCAGCGTTGGGATATCACGCGGCGGCTTGTCGCTACTGATGATGATTTGTTTGTTAGCTTGGTGAAGGGCATTAAAAGTGTGGAAAAATTCTTCTTGGGTTTTTTCCTTGCCAGCAATGAATTGAATATCGTCAACAATCAACACGTCAGCGCTACGGTAGTAACCGGCGAAATCGGTGTTTTTCTTGTAACGTATGGCATCTAAAAACTCCTGGACAAACTGCTCAGTAGAGACATAAACGACATGGGCTTTGGGATTATTTGTCAGCACGGCGTTGCCGACAGCTTGGATGAGGTGAGTCTTGCCAATCCCAACTCCGCCGTAAACAAACAAAGGGTTATAGCGACTGCCCGGACTCGTCGCGATGGCTTGGCAAGCGGCGTAAGCTAGTTCATTGCCAGATCCAACAATAAAATTTTCAAAAGTATATCTCTCGCTGAGCCCCTGCCGATAGGTATGGGTCAAGGTGGTACGGGCGGGTCGCTCGGCAGTAGTTTTCGAGTTAGGTTGCGACAATATAATAGGTCCCACGTCCTCGTCTTTCTTTTTTTGGACATGGATCGAGGAGTGAATTTTGAACTCAACAAGTTCTGGCTTGACATCGTTTTTTTCTAAAACGTCATAGATAAGTTGTTGGTATTTTCGTTCCAACTGTTGTTTGATAAACACATTTGGTACACCAATGACCAAAACGTTATCTTTGTAACGGAGC
>CAYIDS010000023.1:0-7457 GCA_964362185.1 uncultured Saccharimonas sp. (SeqCode) | reverse complement strand
GTTTTTTTGTCAGACGCTACGCCTATCAAATTACTGATGTCAAGCAACCGTCGGCTGGAGTAGTCCGGATAACCATGCGTCCTGAGTCTAAATCCCTACAATTTAAGTCGGGGCAATTTATCTTTATTAGTTTTCGTGGAGAGGGCTTTTCGCGCGAATGGCACCCATTCAGTATTTCGTCCAATCCTCAAGACAAAGGCTTATCTATTACGGTCAAAGCACTAGGTGGCTATACCAAAACGCTGGTTGGACTGGCGCCAGGCATGGTTGGTATGAAAGTTGTTATGGAGGGCGCTTACGGGCGGTTTACGTTTCGCAATTTTAAATCAAAAAAACAAATTTGGGTTGCCGGAGGTATTGGCATCACACCTTTTCTTGCTATGCTTAAAGATGTAACATCTGACTACAAGGTAGATTTTTATTACAGCGTAAAAAGCGAAAGCGAGATGATAGATAAGCGGCAAATAGAACAAATGGCCATACAAAGTCAAGGTAGCCTACGTTTTATACCTGTTATCGCTGAGATTAACGGATTATTAACGGCTAAAACTGTCCAACAAATATCAGGAGATTTGCAAAATACAGAAATTTTGTTGTGCGGACCACCTTCGATGATGCACGCGCTGGGTAGTCAGTTTAAGAAAGCAGGCGTGAAGAAGATGAGAATCCACTCAGAGGAGTTTTCAATGTCATGAAGCTTAAACACCTCGTCGGCATTTGTCTACTGGCATTTTTATCTTCAAGTTTCACCATATTGGTCATTGGTATGTGGGTGGCGCCGAACGCGCCCAATCGGCAGGTGGTGCCAGCTCAAAGTACTGACTCCAACATTATTGACACCAAACCAGTGACTCCCGCGACTGGTACGGCAGCCTCTTTGAGTGGACAAGCCGGCACAGCTACCGAGTCGGGTAGCTCTGCCACCCCGTCATCCCAAGCACCGCAAACTACGACCAAGAGCCAGACGTCCTCACCGACAGTCCCTCCTACAGGCTCATCATCTGGAGGTGGTACAACGACGCCTCCACCAACACCCCCACCACCTACCACGCCACCACCGGCGCCTAGTTGTGGCAGTGCCGGCGGAGCTTGTACGGTTACCCAAGTCGCAACCCATAGCACCCAGTCTAATTGTTGGATAACTTACAACAGTGGCTACTATATTGTTACCAGTTATGTCAACCAACATCCGGGCGGAAAGGCAGTCTTTAATGCATCAACTTGTGGTCATGACATTACTGCTTATCTTAAGGGGACGCAAGCTACGGCGGGGAAACAATATTCCCACAAAAACGCCGCCTATTCAGTCTTAAATAGTTATTACGTAGGACCAGTACAATGAAAAAACACAAAGTCAAAACTAAAAAACAACTGCGTCGTAAAAAGAACGCGTTTTTAGCCATAATACGGGCACCCAAAACACTCATGATCATGATACTACTTTGTTATTGCTTGGTCGGGGTGTTAGCGGGTATTGTACTGCTTGATCTTGTGAGAGACAAACAAGCAACCACAGGCTCGAAGGCCCAAGTAGGTCAATCACTCGCCACTATGCAAGTCAATAATGTGGTTGAAAAGGATGCTAGTCCCAATGACCCATTCAAGCCACCTGTTGGTCAACACTTTATAGTTATTTCAATAACGCTTCGCAACTATAGCGCATCGTCTTTCGATTTTGCTCCAGTCCTGCAAACCTACTTGACGGATGAAGCGCAGAGACATTTAGAAATGTCACCAACGGTGTTAGACAATCCAGTCACTGCCGGCAAACTAATGCCAGGCACCCAGACAAGCGGAGAATTAAGCTATTTAGTTTCTGACGATGCCAAGCAAATAACACTTCACTTTGTGCCAGAACAGGATAATGCTAAATCGCTAAGCCAACTATTGACGAACAAATTTCGCTAACCCTTTTAAAAGGTAACCCCTTAAAAACTCTTTGTACAGGTTAGCCAAGTATTGTATAATAGCTAATTATGGCTAGAGAGATCGAATCAGGCTTTTCAACTTTTGAAGTAACCCTGCCAAAAGGGGTCAATGAAGACACCTTGGCTCTGTATGGGCTGGGTAATGCCCTCGCGTGGAACATAAAAGAACGAGTTGCCATGACAAGTGACCTAAAAAGAGGTGACATTCCTAGTTACATGGAAGTAACTCCTGACGATTTGAATGATGTTTCAGCTGAGCTATGGGGTTCAGAGGTTTACGGCGAGAACGCTACTAGGTTTTTAGATGAAGAAAGACGAGACTTTAACAAGCGGTATTTCATTTATACGCAGCGAGCCAAGGACGAGGGGTACATTACTGCATGGTCAGACCTAGTTTGTCATTACAGAAGTAATGAGGACGACTACAGCAGCAGCCTAGGAACCTACTCAGAACGTTTGAGATCATACTACTCAAGAGAACAGGAACAGCTTGAAGAACTAGTCACCAAACGTTGGCCATTGACTCCTTTTCCATTTGAAACACCAAAAGTTACACCAAGCAAAGAACCCAGATGGAAGCGAGAAGCTGAAAAGTATGGGTGGTGGGATCTAGAGGCTGGGCCAGTCAGTAGACTAAGGCTCGCTCATTATGCCAGGATCACAGGTATAGCAAAGCATGCTTTACGCGGCGCGGTCGGTAAGACGCACGATGTCATAAACGTTGCTGCAGGACTTACTGCCAAAGAAGAAGTTGCAGCAAAACATGAAGAAACGGGGTTAGAATTTATAGATTATGATGAGTTTAGGGCTATGCTAAAAGGTTCTGGCCTAACACGTTATGCCCAAAATGAGATACGAAATCCCCTCGAGTGGACTTTAAGCGACCATATTCGTACCGGTGGCACACGACCTTGGGCGGCTGGTGAGATACTTGTTGAAGGTGCGGGTGGCTGGGTAACTAGAGGCGGTAATCGGGCTCCCCACTTTGAAAAAATCGCAAAAGTTACATTAGCTCATCTATTAGATAGTGAGCGTAAGACACGAAACGTCGCACCAAGGCAATTCTTGGCTCAGTTTGCATAGGGAGCGTATACGAATGAGTATCCATGAAAAACTTGGGGGGGGGTAATAAGTTAATAGGTTAATAGGGCCCGACCCTGAGAAGTGTTATTTTCTGCAAAAAGATGTGACTGGCCGAAAAACGCGTCCAGGCAAATCTGTAATTCACTACTCTGCTAAAGGACAGTCCCCTAGCCCCCTAGCCCAAAACTTGCTCTGCTTATAGGTCTCGAACCTTTACCTTTTCTCTGTCATTTTCTGAAGGATCAAATTCAGCTACCAGTATGGCTGGTCGATCAATTGGGAAATCATCACTTGTACAGAGTGATAACCCCCAGACTTCCGGCATACTCTCACCATGCGGTACATTGAGCGGTAGGGCAATTCCGTGCCGTTCCCATATTACTTCGAATTGTTCCAGGGCCTTAATATGTCGATGTTCTCGTTCGTCTTCTGCTTCTGATCTGCTGCTGGCATCCCAGGGTATAGAAGATAATGATGTTTCGGGATGTTCAACTGAAAATATTAGATCTACGTCGCTGTCACTTCCAAAGTCAGTGCCTCTGTTTTTTACGATACTTCCCACTGCGAACAACCTTGTTATGCCTGGGTTTATGCCGTAAGTTGAGCATGTTCGTACGTACTCTTCCACGATTTCACGACCAGTGATGGTTAATTTTTGCAAGGTCTCTTCCCGGAGCTGATTAATAGCTCGTGCTTCGGGTTGATAGGATGGTTCATTCATAGTTATATAATAACAAATCCGGTCATGGAACAGCGCCTACCTCTGTTAAAAATCTCGGCTGGAGGTAACAAGAAGGTAACAAGAAGTAACAAGAAGACGTACTTCTTTAGGTAACAAAGACGTACTTCTTTAGGTGTTATTTTGTGCAAAATAGATTTGGCTGGGGCGGCAGGGTTCGAACCTAATATCCTCGAAAACTTCTGACCAGTCTGTGTGCATTATCCGAGAACAACTCGACTCCAGCAACATCAGTTCTCAATTCGTCTATTACTTCTGTAATATCAGATTCAAGTTTCCATTCAAGCGCATCTAATGCTTCAGCAAGATAGGTTGGGTTAGTCGGTGTAGTGAGCGTAATGGTATGTGAGTCTTGCAATGTCCAAGCAATGGCGAGTTGCGGTAGGTTTCGCTCTCGACCATGAGCCATTTCAATGAGGCGTTGCAATCGCTCAATGGTTGGTTGCATTGCGACAATCACTCCTTGCTCCTCATCACTACTTTTCTCTTGGCGGCTCGTTATGAAGTCAGTTATCTCGGCAAAGCGCCTTTCGGTCAATGCACTCTTGAGCAAGGGGCTATGTGCGAGAACCACCATACCAGCTTTCTGAGCCAGTGTTATCGCGGAGGTACCTTTTACGCTCAGAATATTATGAAATGGTTGTGAAGTAGCTGGGTGGTCGAGGCCACGTTCATCACAAGCACGCAGTAGATCTGTAAGCTGTTGGTTGGAATAGTTAGAAACTCCCCAAGCCCGTATCTTCTCTTCTTCAACAAGTTCACTCATAAGTTCGGCATGGGCTTCGTGTGGAACCTCAGGATCATAGACGTGCAGCTGGTACAGGTCAATAATACCTACTCCATCACCAAGAACTCTCAAGCTATTATCTACCTGTCTTCGAACACGTTCCGGGTCGGTGTTGTAGCGCCTTTTTGATGCATCCCAAGCTTGTTGTTCTCTGGCTGTTGTACCAAGTCCAGTTTTGGTAGCAATAACGACATGCTCTCGCTCTATAACTCCAGCACTTACCGCGCGACCAATAGCTAGTTCGGTTCCGTAATTATCTGAGGTATCAAAAAGGTTTATGCCGGCCTCATATGCTACACCAAAAGAATCAATAGCTTCTGAAGCATTCATTTTGTCCATTAGGTGGTAGGTGCCATAGCCAATTCTAAAGGCTGCAGCCTCCAATGCCCCAATTTGTATTCGGTCTTGCGCAACTGTTTCACTCATCTCAAGATAGTACTAACATTTATGTGTACTTTGCAAGCTAAAGCAGAATATAAAGCCCCGTATTTACAGAGGTCGTGACGCATGTACTTGATAGCCAAGCAGGTTCAAAGAAGACGTACTTCTTTAGGTGTTATTTTGTGCAAAATAGATTTGGCTGAGTATTATGTACCAGGTTAGAACCATTTTTGTTCAATCAAGTTATAATTCTTGAAGATGACCCTTACTACTCATTTACTTACCGGCGCTGCTTTGGCAAAGTTTCTGCCTGCACCGCTCGCTATTCCATTAGCATTTGCTAGCCATTTTGTTCTCGATGTATTACCGCATTTTGGATATAAGACTAAGGGTACTCAATGCCCCCTCTAAGAGTTGAAGTTTATATTGAGGAAGCTGAGACCTGGCGGACTACCATCACCCTTAACCCGGGCGATCCCTACGGTTCTATTTCAGATAATACCGAGCGCGGTAGAGATGTTTATTATTTTGGTATTGATGTCATTGAAGGCAAAGCAGTTATAAATAAAAGTGATTTTGGAGTAGATATAGAACAAGGCAGATCAAGAGAAATACGAAACCTAGGTGGCACAAGTCTTGTTGCTAGCCTTGAGCCTGGCGAAGAATATGAGCTTACCGTTAAGACCGATGTTAGCCCAGTTCCACGCAAATTGCGGTTTACTCATCTTGATGAGTAGTCTCACTTACTAGAAAGAACTTTATCTCCTTCCAATCCGGCTATGCTTGCCAGCTTATAAAACTTGATAAAAGTGCGTATTTATAGTATAATTTGCCAATTATGCAATTACTAGAAAGCGTTCCGCGAGCTTATAATGCTCATAATACTGCAGGCGAGCATGCCCAAAAACATTCGTATGACCCGCATGTTGTTGACAGATTAAGAATGGAATATATGAGACCCACTCCCGAACCTTGGGATCAAGCTGACATTATTGATTTGATGTTTCAAGGCACAAAAAAAGGACAGTTTGTTTCGGTTGCTCATATTAGTCCAATAGATTCACAACAGACTGTAATTGCCGGAGCTCTAATGCGTTTTGACGAACTTGATGACAACGTTTTTGAAAGAGTTGGTCGCATTACAGATATAGTTGTAGCACCTGACCATCGACAAAAGCGTTTAGCTAGTTTTATGCTTGGCGTTATTTGGCAACGAGTCGATTGGGGGCGAAATGGTCCGATTTATCCAACGAGATTAATTGTTGATACCTCACAGCATGATATGCCGGATTGGTTTTCAGACAAACTCCAGACCGTTGGTTTTAAGGAATCATTCAAAGAAGGTTTAGCATTGAGACTGCCTGGACAATGGTTTGACCCTCCTGTCGAAGACTCCGAATACCAAGATTTATTGAAGCGAATGCCATCTGCTTGGTCTGGAATTGTTCAACGATACGATGACGAAGATACCGACAATAATGAAATTCATGCATTTCAAAGGGGTGAGCGAGTTGGTTTAGTGCACTCAACCTCAAACGGGATTGACTATGACTCAAATGACTGTATGGTTATCGAATATGCTTTGCAAGATAGTGAAGGCAAAACCCTAAAAACAGACTGGTACCAAAATGATCGTTTGGCGGTAGTTGATCTACTCAACCATCCAGCTGTTAGAGAAGCTTGACCTTGCTCCGGTCAAATCTGGTTCAAAGAAGACGTACTTCTATAGGTGTTATTTTGTGCAAAATAGATCTGGCTGGGGATGAGGGATTCGAACATCTAGATCTCGGCAGTAACGCCTTTTACTGGTTTCTCCCAGGTCATTGCCAAATCTCG
Organism: uncultured Saccharimonas sp. (SeqCode); assembly: GCA_964362185.1. GTDB lineage: Bacteria > Patescibacteriota > Saccharimonadia > Saccharimonadales > OMJO01 > CAYIDS01. Next base: position 703 of record CAYIDS010000023.1, on the reverse strand, counting down.
ATCGATATGTGCACTGATTCCGTAAACAAGATATCGCTCACCCTCTGTAGCCGGATGATCATCAAAAAGTTCATCTAAGGATCGTTCACCTTGCCAGCCATAGCGCTGTCCTTTTTTGTGTACAGCAACGTTTTCTGGCCCCAGAACATCAACAACTGTATTTACGAGGCCTAAGCGTGCCCAGCCAGTGCCAAACTCTGCTATATCTTCATCTAACTGGACTGAGTAGCGAAAAGCAGCTCGCAATAGCCGACTACCAATGCCATGTCCATAAAGATTTTTATCACCTACATTAACGTAATCAGTAAAAAGAATCGCTTCATGCCCTTTGGTCTTAGGCAGCATAGATAGGTGTGCTCTTGCCATAAACGGAAGACCTACACTCCATTCTTCAGGTATGAATCTTTCTCCAAAATAGGTGTGTGCAATCTCAACCGGTGTACTAGCAATAACTGCCAACTTTTCTTCGGCAGTCAGGCTAGGATCGGCATCGTGTGACTCAAAATCGCTTGGAGCATAAACATTTCGCAGCATAGTACAATTATATAATAAACAAAGCTAAAGAGCAATCGCTTGGAATATCCACCTAGTTTGCTATCTGCACGTTATTAGCTTATCGAATAGCTGGGGTTAAGGGATTAAAACTTTGCGCTCAAGCCCTTGTTGCCATTGCGTAGTGATGGGTCAATCTTTTTCTGCTCCT
>CAYIDS010000022.1:1301-7651 GCA_964362185.1 uncultured Saccharimonas sp. (SeqCode) | reverse complement strand
CGAGCACCTAGAAGCTGATGGTTATGATACCTTTGCAGACTACCTTGAGTTGATACATTTTGGCTGTACGTCAGAAGACATCAACAACTTGGCCATTGGCACGATGGTTCGTGATGGATGGCATGATGCCTTAAAGCCCAGTCGACAGCGTGTCGTCGATGACCTACATAAAAAGACTGATGAGTATGCCAACATGCCTTTGCTCTCTCAGACTCACGGACAATCTGCCACCCCAACAACTCTAGGTAAAGAAATGAGGGTGTTTGCCGATAGGCTTACTCGCCACATTCAAGTGCTTGGCGGAATTAGTATGTATGGTAAGTTCAACGGCGCATCGGGAACTTACGCTGCTGCCGAGATTGCCTACCCAGAAGTTGACTGGCCCCGCGTCAATCGTGCTTTTGTAGAAGGCTTCGGGCTTGAATATGCTGGTGCAACAACCCAGATTGAGTGCCATGACTGGATGGCCCGCTATTTCAACGAAATTTCTCTGGGCAATACTGTGATGACTGATTTAGCTCGTGATATGTGGGCATATATTTCACGGGGCGTTTTCAGCCAACAAGTTGTGGCCGGAGAAGTTGGTTCATCTACTATGCCTCACAAAGTGAATCCCATTGATTTTGAAAATGCAGAGGCAAATTTTGGCCTGGCAAATGCAACACTCATTCACCTGGCCGGTAAGCTGCCTATTTCAAGGTTACAGCGTGATCTAAGCGATTCATCCGCTCAGCGTGCCATTGGAAGCGGCTTCGGTCACACGTTGTTGGCGCAAAAGTCCCTACTGCGAGGCCTTGGCAAAGTAAACCCAGATGAAGCTACTATGAAGGATGAACTTCGAGGAGAATACTCACTGCTTGGTGAGGCCGTTCAGACTGTGCTTCGACGATACAAAGTGCCAGGTGGCTACGACATGCTTAAAGCAGCAACAAGGGGCAAGCCATTAGATGAGGACAGTTACTTCGCCCTAGTGACGGAGCTTGATATTCCAGAAGATGCTAAAGATCGCTTACTGGGGTTAACGCCTCAAACATATGTAGGTCTGGCCCCACAAATAGCCCGTGGCGGTAGCTAGTTATAGTTTCTTAATAAGGCAAACAGAAAGTTGTTTTTAGGGTTAATGGACTTTACGAGATTTCTATTTCTTCGCCGTAGTGTTTTTGGAGGCGTTTTTTGATGCTACCGGGGTGACGTCCAAAAGTAGAGGTTAGGTCTTTTAGGGGGGTTTTGGCATCGAATAACTTTTTTAGCCAGGCATCATCTTCTGGTTTCCAGGGTCGGTAGGCGTTTGGATATTCTTGGCGCATCTTTTCTAGCTTGTCTGCCCACGAACCTTTGGCGGTTGGTACTTTGACGGGTTTAGCTGGGCGAAATTTTTCGGCTTGGTGCCACTGGGCAATTAAGCCAGAGTGTTGAACCATTGCCTGCTGGCTAAGGTGGCGCAAGTCGGCATCAATCTGCTTTGCGGCGGGGCTGACGCGCAGTGCCATGTTGTTCAGCCCATCCAAAATAAGGTGTTTCATGCCTTTCACGCGTGATAATGCCACGTAGCCCATGCCTTCCACAAATGCTCGGCTGAGGTCGATGCGGGCCGCGTCTAGTGTCATGCCCTGACTTTTGTGCACGGTGATTGCCCATGCCAATCGTAGTGGCAACTGCGACAAACTGGCGCGGCGTTTGTCGCCGTCCATTAATTCCCACGAGTCGGGTTTAATGGTTACTGTCCTGCCGTTATTTAACCGAACAATCGGATAATCGGTTGATTTTTCGAAGTCCTCTACTACGCCCAGCGAGCCGTTGACGTATTTTTTGTCGGCGGCGTTTTTGATGCACATTACGCTAGCACCTTTTTTGAGCTGAAGCACTTCAGGCGCAAGACAAGAACGCTTGAGCTGCTCTATGTACTTTTTGCTGCCAGAAGTTTCCATTTGGTAGCTATGAGTTTTTGTGTTTATTTGGTCCAAATGCTGCAAGTTTATGGCGTCAACGTCGACATTGGTTGTCAGCAATCTTGTACGTGTGGTAAATGGATCATCAACAGCACTTGTTTTGCCCCGCAGAGCGTCTAGCTGTTTGCGGCGAAGTACACCAGCCCGAATGCCATTTAAAATATCCGTATAGTCACTGTCACCAGCTTGCCGGTATTGTGTTTCTAGATAGCAGACGGTAAAGTTGCCGGCTTGCCACACGCTCGATTCGGTAATAAAGCCGCCCTGTTTGGCGCCAGACCGGTTGACCGGTGGCAACTGAAAAAAGTCGCCGCTCAAAATAACTTGGATGCCACCAAATGGCTTTTCACTTTCCCGGACATGGCGCAGAACTTCATCAATCATGTCTAGCCTAAAGCTGTGCATCATGCTGATTTCATCTATGACCAGAATGTCGGTTTTGGAAATTATGTCACGGCGCTGTTTACTGATTTTCTGAAGATGATTTTTGGGCAATTCATCATGTATGCCAATACCAGCCCAGGAATGGATGGTCGCACCGTTCAAATGAGTAGCAGCTAGTCCAGTCGTGGCGGTTACCGATACGGCCTTGCCATCTTCACGGGCTCGTCGGATGAATTTGCGTAGAGTATATGTCTTGCCCGTTCCCGCCGCGCCAGTCAGCAGGACCGATTGACCCGACTCCATTAATGCTATCGCCTCGCCTTGCCCAAGGATGTGCTTGTTGTCTTTAGCCCCAAGTGTCATTACCTTATTTTACCCCTTGGATACATACGAGGTTGTTGTGTATTTTATCTATTGTCATTCTGACGACTTGACCAAAGAGCGTGGGTCTATTCTGAATCGGCGTGTCTACAGTCCTGCTAGCTGCGTATCAATGCGCGTTAAGGAGGTTTCTTTGCCGAGGACGGCTAGAGTTTCGGCTAGCGCAGGAGAAGATGGAGTTTGGGTGACTGCGATTCGGATGAGGCTGAATAGTACGGCTGGTTTTTGATCGGTTTCCTCCAGCAACTTGTTGAGCCGGTCTGTCAGATCATCTAGTTTGAAGTTGCTGTCTGCTAATGTGTCACGCGACTTTTGTAGTAAAGCCTTTAGCTCCTCGCGCGACAATTTCTTTAGTTGTTTATGTGAGCTTATCAGCTCTGGATTTAGTGGTAAATCTACAAAAAAGAAATTTGTTAAACCAGGTAATTCAGCAAAGTATTTGAGACGTTCTTGTACCAGACCGAGTACCTGCTTTTTGTAAGCTTCATCGGCATCTTTGGCTTCTGACCTCCAGTAACTGGCAACTTTTTCATACAAATCATCCAGTTTCATTTCTCTGATAAAGTGGCCGTTGGTCCACAGCAAACGACGTTCATCGAAGTGTGCCCCACCGCGCCCTACCCTATCCAAACTAAACTTTCGGGTAAGTTCATCAACTGTAAAGACTTCTTGCTCGGTGCCATCATTCCAACCCATGCTGGCAATAAAACTCACTAAAGCCTCCGGCAAGTAACCCACCCGAATGTAGTCCAATACGTCTTTGGCGCCATCACGTTTAGACAATTTTTTGTTGCCCTGTTCGTTTAGAATGTGTGGCATAGTGGCCATTAAAGGCGGCTGAATGTTCAAAGCCTCGTATAGGTTGAGGTAGTTGGGTACGCTGGCAAGGAACTCCTGACCACGGATGATGTGGGTAATCTTCATCTCGGCGTCATCTACAATATGAGCGAAGTTGTAGGTTGGGTAGCCGTCACTTTTGATGATAATAAAATCGTCAATTACCTCTGGTCCAGTCGATAAATCTCCCATGACCTCGTCATGCCATTTATATACTTTGGGGTCAGACCTAAAGCGTAGCGGTTTGTTGCCATCCCATTGTGGTCCGCCAGCTGGCGGATTTGGCCGATGGTTGCGGTATAAAAACGGCTTCTTTGCTTTTTGAGCCTCTTCTTGGAACGTCTGGACTTTTTCTGGGGTGTACAGGTCGGCGTAGGCACGACCTGAATCAATAAGTTTCTGTGCCCACTGTTTGTAGCTGGCAAGTCGTTCACTCTGACGGTACGGAGCATACGGGCCACCAATATCGGGACCCTCGTCGTATTGTAACCCCAAAGCTTTTAGGCTATCCATCAGATGTCGATCGGTTCCGGCGACTTCACGCTTTTTGTCAGTATCCTCAAGGCGGAGGATAAACTGCCCCTTGCCCTGTTTGGCAACAAGCCACGCAAACAGAGCCGTGCGAATACCGCCAACGTGGAGGTAGCCGGTTGGGCTGGGTGCAAACCTGGTTCTAACAGTCATGTAATTATTGTAACAGAGAGAGGTAACTTCTTTATTAATATGCCCAAACGTCCAAAGACCCAGGCTTTGAGAAAACTGATTTGGTCAAGGTGGTTTATTCCTGGTGGGTCGAGGACCAGTCTGGTTATTTATTCAGACCGATCCCTTTATGGGTCGTTCCGCAAGACCCCAAAGAATAAAGCACTGAAGACCAAGTCATGTTTTCTCAACTGCCTGTCGGCTTTTGGGTTCCGTTTTGCCGAAACAAAATGGAACAAATAATTGCTTCTTGGAAAGAAGACTATCAAATACTATCGATGAGTTGTTGGAGTTGGCTACTACTCAGGCTGGCCTTGCTTTCCAGTTTGTACCAGATACCGTTATCTACCCAGGTGGCATTGTCGCCGTATAGGTAAATCTTGCGTCCTTTGCTGTCGGTAGTTTGATAATCATTGCTAGCCACAAAGGTTTTTAAGAGTGTAGCGCTATCCCAAGATGATGCGGTTTGGGATAGTTGGTAGGTTCGTCCATCGGTAGTCGATTTGTAGCCGATGATGATTTGCCCGGGCTTGGCGGCGTGGGTTTGCAAGCGAAAACCAGCCGGAGTGTAGCCTGGCACAGTCGCCGATATGCCAGCTCGAGCGGCCGCCACTCTAACAGCAATTATAGCCGAGTTTTGATAAGCAATAAATCCTGTTAACAACAGCACGGCGGCACTGGCTGAGGCAACTCGGAGGGTTTTGGGGCGAATATGCAGTTTTTTTGCCGCTCGGTGCCAGCGTTTTTCTTTTTTCAATGATTTTTTGGTGTGCGCCGTGGCACTATTGAGCGAATTTTCAAAATGGTTTTGTTGGGTGGTAATATGGGCTGGAATCATCGGCAGGCTGGTGTGCGCGACGGGGGGTGGTTTTACAGGTAGTTCAGCGTGCGTAATTGGTACTTTGAACGGTCTCATATCCAGGCTTCCAAAGCGTGAAATTAGCTTGCTGGTTGGTATTTTTATGGCGCGGCGAAAACGCAGGTCTTCCTTATGATAACGCTCGGCGAAAGTCTCTATGTGTTTCGGCTGGTTAGTCGTGGCAGTCGACGTTGTGGTAATGTGTGGTTTACGCACGGCTTGGCGCATCAGGGTCGTTGATTTGGCTGGTTTGGCATGCATGGCATGGGCAGGTGGTTTCTTTGACTTTGGTAGCGTAAGGCGGACATTGCCACCGATTACCCCATCGATACTCTTGCTAGGAGGTTTGGGCGCGGAATGGTTAGACGGTGGCAACATCTTACCTGAAACGGCATCATAGCGTTTTCCATTTATTTCAAGAATGTTTTGGCGACTACCCACTTTTAGTTTTATACCCTCAACTGGTTAGCAATGAACAATTGTTACCACATAATAGTAACGCTGTTTGCTACCCAGAGCAAGGGGTACTAGGCACGCCTTTCGCACATCCCCTAGTTACAACCTGGCATCAACGGCTAAGTGCGAAATGCGTGCTAGGCAGTAGTCGTATAACGGCGTATACTGCAGTGTAGCGTACAATAATAAAACAAAAATGGATTTTCTAGACCCCCGAAAACGTCGCACTCACACCATTCGTCTGTTCATAGGCTACGGACTGGTCGGCATTGCACTGCTTATTGGTACTGGTATTCTGGCTTTGTATGCTTATGGTTTTGATTTTAACCGTAAAACTCGAACAATTATCCAAAATGGGTTAGTGTTTGTCGATTCCCACCCCGAGACCGCAGATATCTATCTAAATGGTGAATCAAAAGGCAAAACTAGCGCTCGGTTGGTTATACCAGAGGGTCAATATAGCCTGGAACTAAGGAGCAAAGGCTACCGAACATGGAAAAAAGACTTTCGGCTGGAAGGTTCGCAACTGGAGAGAATTGTCTACCCATTTCTGTTCCCAGAGAAGTTGATAACCAAGGATGTGCAATTGTACGATACGGTGCCTAGCTTTGCTAGCGAAAGTCCAGATAGACGTTGGCTGATCTTGCAAAAAAGCGCCGATCCCATAAACCAATACGAACTAATCGACCTAACCACTACGACAAACCTGTCAACGCCCTTGTCTTTACCAGTGACACTCTTTACGGCCGCGCCAGGCGCGCACAAGATTGAGCTGTCAGAGT
>CAYIDS010000022.1:0-1291 GCA_964362185.1 uncultured Saccharimonas sp. (SeqCode) | reverse complement strand
TCAACGGATAATCGTCGTCTGGTTGTGCGTCATACCTACACTGGTGGGGTCGAGTATGTGCTGATCGACCGTGAGGCACCCGCTTCCAGTCAAAACTTAACCAAGTTTTTTGAGTTGCCCTTGTCAAGCATCACACTAAGGGATAAAAAATACGACCAGTATTACGTCTACGACCCTACCAGCCAGGTGCTTGCCACTGCTGAGCTCAAGGCCAAAACAATCACACCACTGATAAACGGAGTTCTAGCCTTCAAATCACACGGTACAGACACGATTTTGTACAAGACCAGCCAAGGTGCGGCTGTTGGCAAAGATCTACTGATGCTTCGATCTGGCAGTGAGACTTACGTTTTACGAGAATTGCCGCATTCAGATAAGCACCTAGTCGATATTGCTCGGTTTGACGGTCGTTGGTACATAGTAGCTGCCAGCCCGATCGAAGGTCGGACTTATGTCTTTCGTGATCCACAAAATGCCATCAAACGTGATCCAAATAAAAAACCTGCGCCGGTGGCGGCTCTACGTCTGGAAGACCCAATGTTTGTTTCCTTTTCGACAAACGCTCGTTTTGTGGTTGTACAGAGTAGTAATCAGTTTGCTGTTTACGATAGTGAAGACATTCGACTGCTTCATTATGATACAAAACTCAAAGTCGCAGCCAGCGAAGAGGCGATCTGGATGGATGGTCACCGTCTGACACAGTTTAGTGACGGCAAGCTGTATGTTTTTGACTTTGATGGTAGTAATTTGCAAGCCTTGAATAGTGTCAGTCAGGTTCAGCGCGCCTTTTTTGACAAAGATTACAAAGCCCTCTTTAGCATCGGCCCATCAACCGCGGCTGCCGATCGTCCCGCTTTGCAGCGCACTGAACTAAGAGCTAATCCATAACTACCGTTTTTAGCTAACAGAGAGATGTGGATTAGCTCTAAGAGCTAACTAGACAGCCATTTGGTCAGCCGTTGCCAGAGCGAGGGAGCATTGCTGGGTAGTATTTTCGGTACCGAATTAGACTTGATCGCACTGCTGGTAACATTTGACACCGCATCGGGGCTGATTTGCTCTCCCCACACCACCAGCCGGTTCAGGCTAGTACCAGGTGGGTCACAGGTGATGAGGGCAAAAGTGGCGGCTTTGTCGGTGTTGCCGAGCACCGAGACTTCTTGTGGTTTGACTATTTTTTTGTCATATACTTTGTAGACGTAGCGCTTGGAGTTGTATTGGACCATAAACGTATCACCTGGCTCTAATCTTTTCAGTAGTACAAAGGCAAATTTGTACTTTCCCTGGTTCA
>CAYIDS010000021.1:0-7834 GCA_964362185.1 uncultured Saccharimonas sp. (SeqCode) | reverse complement strand
ATGCTAATGTTGATTCGTGGTTTTGTAGTGCTCATAAACCAAGTGTAACAAAAGTGTGCCAGTTGTCAATATCATTTTTATGGCCGAGTCTCCTGATCGAAGCTCGAACCTTGTTCGAGCAAGATAATTGATCCCGCCCTGCGGCCCCGTACGCCGCATGAGCGGCGGCCCACTCTCCCTGTAATTACTCATGGCTGGGATTTTGGTACACGTTCCAAACGTCGGTATTATTTCAGCCCTCAGTATTATTTATACTTTCGCCGCCAACTTTCCATCCAGTTTCATTGCCATTAATAAGTAAACACATTCCTTCTGCGCATCTGACACATTTTTGTGCAGCTTCAAATACTTCTAAAGTTCCATGTGCTTCGTGTTTAGCTCTCATGTACTCTAGAGCTTCTGGGTCTTCTTTACACTCTCTGCTTTCAATGATTGCATGCTTAATCACGCTATATGAACCGCGCTCCCCAGCAGAAATAAGTGCATCAGGCATTTCGCACGGATCGCAGTGGCGCATCTGGTGTGAGCCACCAGGATAGATATCTGATATGATCATGTAATGTACGATAAACCGTATTTCACAATTAAGCAAGCACAAATACAAGGGTGATCATAGGATCAAAACTATTTTGACAGAGGTGATTTTACAAATGAGCGAAAATTATCAGAATAACTTGAAATTCCAAACCGAATTAACCGATGTAAAATCGCTAGAATTGATTTGGCTGGGGGTGCAGGATTCGAACCTGCGAATACCAGTACCAAAAACTGGCGCCTTACCACTTGGCCAACCCCCAATGTTTAGTTGTAAATTGTAAGTTTATTGTCGTTACGGACATGCACATTGTATGTCTGGTAAGTCAGCCTGGTGCCTTGTCACCCATATTCGTCTGCAGACGAATTGGTCGACCCCGCCTCAGAGCCGTCGCTCTTCCGGCCTTGCATCCCGCCACTGGCGGGACTCACTCTTGGCCAACCCCCAATAAATGTCTTACTGGCTGAGCGTACCTTCCTTTAGGCCAAATTACCTGACTCTCTAACAGATAGATTTTAACTTAAAAAAACAATCTAGTCGAATCGGTTCGCTTATGGTTGCTCTTTTTGGGTCATGTGTCGTAGAGTTGATGCAGGTATGGCAATAAAAAAAACTTTGAACGCAGCTGACTACGTAGAGCCTTTAGTTATGAATCAACTGCATGGACGCATGTTGCGCTTGCCCGCGCCAACAGACAAAAAACGCGAGATTTTAATAGTCTATGGTCACCATGCTAGTTTGGAGCGTTTATTTGGATTGGCTAAAGATTTGAATAAATACGGCGCTGTTACTATGCCGGACCTGCCTGGTTTTGGCGGTATGGAAAGCTTTTATAAGATTGGCGAGAAGCCCACACTTGACAACTTGGCAGATTACTTGGCATCGTTTGTGAAGCTACGCTACAAAAGACGTAAGGTTACCATCATGGGCATGTCGATGGGCTTTTTGGTGGCGACGCGAATGCTACAACGCTACCCCCAGCTAGCCAAAAAAGTCGATCTATTAGTAAGCGTAGTCGGTTTTGTGCATAAAGACGACTTTAAATTTAAGCGTCGTAATTACTACCTTATGCGCTACGGCGCTAGTTTCTTTTCTAACGCATTACCGGCGTTCTTTGCAAAGTATATGTTACTGCGCGGTCCGATAATACGTATGGCTTATGGCATGGTGGCCGACAAGCATAGTAAGCTGAAAGACGCTGATGCCGAAGAAACCAAAAAGCGCATCGATTTTGAGGTGGTTCTATGGCAGTGTAATGATATCCGAACCTACATGGATACAACCCTGAGTATGTTTAAGGCCGATCTATGTAATGCGCAAGTTGACTTGCCGGTTTACCATGTTGCTGTTGCTGGCGACAGGTATTTTGATAATCACATCGTAGAGCAACACCTGAATGTCATTTTTAAAAAGGTTCATATCCTAAAAACAAAGCTTAGTGCCCATGCCCCAACCATCATCGCCACCGTTGAAGACGTGGCTCCTTTTGTACCACAAAAACTTCGCCGTATCTTAGCAAAATCATAAGTCCCATGTAGCTCTTAACTGTTATAATGACAGCAATATGAGAATTGGCCTGGTTTGCCCATACAATATATTCAAAGGTGGTGGAGTCCAAGAATGTGTTTTGGCTATGCAAAAAGAATTGGCACTGCGTGGTCACGAAGTTTTTATCATTACACCTACACCTCGTCATTTGCCCGCCGAGATTCCTGACAAGATTCTACTGCTGGGGTCTTCGACTGATTTCAAATCACCTTTTCATACCACAACGCAGGTATCGGTCAGCGTAAAACCCGATGTTCTGCAAAAAACTTTGGATGCCCACCACTTCGACATTTTGCATTTTCATGAACCGTGGGTTCCGATAGTCAGCCGTCAAATATTGACCAAAAGCAAAGCTAAAAATATTGCTACTTTTCATGCCAAATTACCAGATACCATAATGAGTAGAACCATAGAAAAGGTTATTACGCCCTACACCAAATCGATTTTGAAGTATTTTGACACCTATACTGCCGTATCTGACGCGGCGGCAGACTACGTAAAGACGCTAACGGACGAAAAAATTGTGGTTGTCCCTAACGGCATTGACCTTACCCGCTATACCCCTCAAGCTTCAGCTCAAAGCCAGGCGAAAATATTGTACGTTGGCAGGCTTGAAAAACGTAAAGGCGTCAAATATCTTTTGGCGGCGTATCATGAGCTCGTCAAAACACGTCCTGACGTCAAACTGATTATTGCCGGTGATGGTCCTGACAGACAGAAACTTGAGGAAATGACAGCCGAATATGGGCTGAGTGGTGTTGAGTTTGCGGGCTATATTTCTGAAGCCAAAAAGTTACAGCTGCTCCGAAGCGCGACTGTATTTTGTTCACCAGCATTGTACGGAGAAAGTTTTGGTATAGTTTTGCTGGAGGCTATGGCCTGTGGTGTCCCGACTGTGGCTGGTGACAACCCTGGTTATCGTGCCGTTCTGCACGAGCGTGCCGACCAATCTCTGGTTGACCCCAAAAAGACGCATGATTTTGCCCAAAAACTTGAGCGGCAACTTTTTGACCAAGAATCAAGAAAGTTATGGCAAGAGTGGTCTGAGGATTACGTAAAACAATTTAGCTACGGTAGAGTTGTCGACCAGTACGAGGCACTTTACAGGCAGGTTGCCAACTAACATTATGAAGATAGGTTTTGTTCTCGATGATAGTCTAGATAAAACTGATGGTGTTCAACAGTACGTCTTGACGCTTGGCCATTGGTATATCCAACAAGGGCATCAAGTACATTACTTGGTTGGTGAAACAAAACGTAGGGATATACGTCACGTGCATAGCCTCAGCCAGAATCTACAGGCACGTTTTAACCAAAACCGAATGTCGACTCCCTTGCCTGCTAATCGGGCAGTTATTGCAAAACTTCTGTCTAAAGAGAAGTTTGATGTTTTGCATGTTCAAATGCCATATAGCCCTTTCATGGCAGCACGTGTGATTAGGGCGTGCGACGCGACCGTAGCGGTAGTTGGTACGTTTCACATTGTTCCATTTTCTTGGCAAGAACGGCTGGCGACCAGAATTTTGAGGTGGCTGGTGTGGCGTTCGCTGAGGCGTTTTGATCTTGTTTTGAGCGTATCGGAGCCGGCTAGACGTTTTGCTAAACGTAATTTTGGCGCAGGGTCGGTTGTTGTGCCTAATGTCGTTAATGTCGCGGCACTGCATAACGGCAAGAGGCTTAGGAAATTTGATGATGGTAAAGTAAACATTGTCTTTTTGGGAAGATTGGTTGCCAGAAAAGGTTGTCTCCAGTTACTAAATGCCCTGCAGGTTATGCACAACGAACGACTGCTTGGTGGAGTCAGAGTCATTATCTGTGGCAAAGGCCCCCAAGAGGCTATCCTCAGGCAGTATGTACATAAACATAGGCTTAGTAAGTGTGTCCAGTTTGTTGGTTTCGTGAGTGAGATTGAGAAAGCTAACTATTTGGTGTCTGCCGACATTGCCGTTTTTCCAAGCACTGGCGGCGAGAGCTTCGGTATTGTGTTGATTGAAGCCATGGCCGCCAAAGCAGGAGTGGTGCTGGGTGGAAACAATGTTGGCTACCGTTCAGTGCTTAGACAAAAGCCAGCCCAGTTATTTGACCCAAAAGACGCCAAAGCCTTCGCCAAGACGTTGAAAACATTTGCCTTTAACGCCCCTGCTCGCAAGCGTGCTTCGGCGTGGCAAGCCGAGCAAGTGCCACTATATGATGTTGCCAAGGTTGGACCTCAGTTAATTAACTTCTACGAACAAGTGATTGCAAAAAATACCCAAGCGAAGGATAATACCAATGATGAGTCAAAAGACTAAAGTCGAAGTTACTATATCAAACCGTACTATCGCGCGAGCGGTTGGAATTATTGTCGCTACGCTCCTAGCCATAAGTTTTCTTCGTAATATCACGCATGTCCTAGAATTGATATTTATCGCCATGTTTCTTGGTTTGGCACTAAACCCGGGCGTCAGCTGGATCTCTCGCCGCCTGCATTTGAAAAGCCGAGCCGCCGCCACGGGCATTGCCTACGTTGTCGTAGTGCTAGTGTTGGGTTTCTTTTTGAGCATGGTGGTGCCTCCTTTGGCAAAAGAGACCATCGATTTTGTTCGTGATATCCCAGATACCCTAAATAGCCTAAATGACAACACGACATCGTTGGGGCGACTGGTTGAACGTTACAATCTACGGGAAAATGTCGAGGGGCTAACAGAAAATATACGGACACGGACGCAGAACATCCAACAGCCAGTACTCAGTACGGCAACTAAAGTCGGCGCTGGTTTGATATCGGTATTCACAGTTTTGGTTTTGACGTTTATGTTTTTGGTAGAAGGTCCCCAGTGGGCAAAGCGTTTCTGGCAACTTCACCCCACCGATCGACTGGAACATAACAAAATTTTAGCACAGCGAATGTACCGAATAGTTACCGGCTACGTTAACGGTCAAGTATTGATAGCCGCCATCGCGGCGATGTTCGCTATGGTAACTTTGGTAATCGCTAGTACCCTATTTAATGTGACTGTGAACGCGATTGCGCTGGCAGGCATAGTCTTTTTGTTTGGCTTGATACCACTTATTGGCAATACGCTGGCGGCGGTCATAGTTGTGTTAGTCGTTCTTCTTTCGTCATTTGGTCTAGCCTTATCAATGTTGATATATTTCTTGATATATCAACAGGTTGAAAATGTAACTCTTCAACCGTATATTCAGGCAAAGAATAACGAACTCACGCCACTACTTGTTTTTATCGCGGCTCTAGTAGGCGCCGGTTTTGGTGGAATCCTAGGAGCCTTTGTGGCAATCCCCGTCGCGGGGTGTTCCAAGATACTCTTTTTGGATTATCTTGAGCGTGTCGGACGTAGATAATAATAGTTAGCTTCTATATTCTGGACCAAATTTGACCGTGTGCGGTGTCACGAACGGCAATGTTATCTTTGGCAAGATGATCACGTAAGGAGTCAGACAGATGCCAGTTATGAGCGTCTCTTGCCTGTTGACGTTGCGCCATTACGGCTTTTTGCCCGTCGGTAAGGCCAGATCGATTAGATAGCTGCAGACCGAAAGCACCATCGAGAAACTGCAAAAAAGCTTCAAAATCTGATGTGTTGCTGGGATTGATGCCACCGCCAGAGTACTTTTCTATATGGTCGATAGCTTGACTTATTATCCGCAGGCCAGCTGGAGTTTTTAGATCATCTGCCAACTCAGTTGTAATTTCTTTCGTCAGTTTGTCAAAATAACCCCCATCAAGGGACTTAAATTTAGCTTCGGTTTGATGTTTTAAGTCGGCAAAGTTTTGCAGACTTTTTAGCCGACTATTAGCAGCCTTCAGGTTATCCCATGAGAAGTTAAGTTCCGACCGATAATGGGCTTGTAGCACCATAAGACGGTACGCCATGCCCGAAAAACCTTTTTTTACCACATCGGCCAGTGTGTAGGAATTTCCCTTTGACTTTGACATCTTTTGCCCATCGACCAAGATAAATTCATTGTGCGCCCATATGTGGGCTAAGCCGTGACCAAATGCCGCTTGTGTCTGAGCCATTTCGTTAGGGTGATGGGTGCCAATGTGATCAACTCCACCGGTGTGAATATCGATAGGATCACCCAGTAAACTGTGGATAATTGCCGAACACTCCAGATGCCACCCAGGAAAGCCTTCCCCCCACGGGGTTAGCCAACGCATAGAATGGTTTTTAAAACGCCCGACCGCAAAAAACCATATCGCAAAGTCGTGCGGCGAGTGTTTGTCAGTGTCGGTGACTACATCACTCCTGACGCCAATTTCTTTATCGTCCAAGCTTTGTCCACTCAAAACGCCATATTCGGGCAGTTTAGTTACATCAAAATAGATAGCCTGTTTTGTCTGATAGGCAAAACCTTTATCTAGCAAAAGTTGAACAATATTGATTTGTTCGTCGATGAACTCGGTGGCTCTAGCGTAATTATCATGGTACTTATTGCTGGTATAGCCATTGGGCGAGACAACGTTAATTGCCTTCATATCCGCCTTAAACGCCAAGGTGTAGTGGTCGGCTACCGCCTGGACGGTTTTTCCTTCACGCACGGCACCTTTTTCCAGTTTGTCCTCACCTTCGTCAGCATCTGAAGCTAAATGCCCAACGTCGGTGATGTTCATAACATGTTTCACGGAAAATCCGCAGATCTCTAATGTGCGTCTTAAGGTGTCATTGAATATGGCATTGCGTAAGTTGCCGATGTGATAGTAATCATAAACGGTTGGTCCGCAGGTATACAGGCTGATTGTGTTTGGTTTTATTGGTTTTATTGTTTCAATTTTTCGAGTAAGCGTATTGTATAGTTTCATGACGGTTGTCCATTTATTTTGTCAAGCAATTTGATGGCTACACTTAGACATTCTTGTTTTATTTCATCAAACGAACGTCCGTCAGCAACTTTGAAGCCACTGGCGTAGGCGTGACCGCCGCCACCAAAATGTTTTGCTAGATCGGCAGCTATTTTACTGCCAAAGTTGGTTCGAATTTTGGCAGTTATTTTACCGCTCGGATAGAGCTTGAAAGCAATTGCTACGGCTGTTCCCTCGGTTAGCCGCATATCGTCAATTACCAGCATGGAAGGATTATAGGCATGACTGTATTTCTCAATTTCCTTCCACGGGATGGTTATGGTAGCGATACGGTTGTTGTCGAAATATTCTATTCGCTGTAACAATTCACCTTTGAAACGGACAAGTTCCGGGCTTTTTCGCATCATCTCGCGGCGCCTGTTTTCGAGCTCCGCCAAACGGACGCCCTTGTCAACCAGCTCGGCCATAATTCTGATACTTCGTCCAGTGGTGGCCTCGCTAACCAGTCCAAGGCTGTCCGATAAAATTGATATTGCAATCATTTCCAGTGCCTCACGATTGACTTGCCACTTTAACTGCCTTGCTATTTCGTAAATGACTTCACCTGTCGAAACGGCTGGTTTATTGCAAGTAATCGAGGCGAATGGTATCGATGCTTCAACATCGTGGTGATCAATGATGACACAGGGTTTTGAAGCAACCCATTGTTTTTGCCCCGAACGCTGCAGATTTTCAAACAGACTTATCGCGCTGGTGTCGACAATGATGGAGATATCGAATTGTTTGGGTACGTCTTTTTGGACACGGTCCCATCCGGGTAAGTAATGCAAGTACGATGGTATATCGACACCACAGTACAAAACAGGTTCCTTGCCCATATCGTGCAGGATTTGTTCCAACGCTAAGGCGCTACCAAGACTATCGCCATCGGGGTTATCAGCCTGCAT
>CAYIDS010000020.1:4446-7883 GCA_964362185.1 uncultured Saccharimonas sp. (SeqCode) | reverse complement strand
CAGTTGGCTTCAGTAGCGTGCCAATCATAGAAAGTAAGGTGGTTTTGCCCGAACCGGAGGGCCCCATAATTAGCACAATGTCGCCTGCCTCAATCTTCAAGCTGATATTATCGACAGCTTTAACGGCGGTGTGCCCGGAACCAAATACCTTAGTCAGGTTTTTAACTTCTACGAGCGCGTTCATGCCTTGAAAACCTCCGCCGGATCTATGTGGGCTATACGTCTAATAGGTATGTATGCCGCGGTAGCTGACATCAGTAGCGTTAAGCCAAATATCCAGACAATATCAAAAGCTTGGATTTGGGTGACAAATTGCGGGACTATCTGACCGACTGTAGCTTGTAGGATGAAAGCAATGATTGCTCCTAAGCTGAAGCCTATGAAGCCCGCGAGCAAGGCTTGCTCAACTACTACCCAATAGAGCTGGCTATTACGCATACCAATGGCCTTTAGTACCCCATATTCTTTCGCCTTCTCAACCGTGGACGTAAAGATGGTCAGACCGATTACTGCTATACCCACAACCACCCCGATGATAAGTAGTACCAAAATTACCGGCAAGAAATTATCGGTTACGATTTTAACATTGTTCTTAACAAACTTATCTTTAGTAACCGCGTCTACCCCCTGAATATCAGTTCTAATATTTTGTATTACAGTGTCCGCGTTAGCTCCAGCCCTAACGCTTACTACAAAGAAATTGGCTGAGTCTGGAAGCTTTTGGATTTTACTTATCTCGTCTTTTTGGGCAAAGGCAAATGAAGAGGTTACCAAGTCTCCGCCTTCGGCAAATCCAACGACTTTTAATTGCTGAGTGGCCACGCTAAGGGTGTCGCCAATTCGAACCTTTTTACGTTGACTTTGGTCAAGAATAATTTCGCCTGGTCCAGGCGTGGCTTTTCCTTCGACAATCTTAGCGGGCTTGCCAACATCATTGAGTGAATCGTAGGCCACAACGTACAAATTCAAGTCTTTGCCCTCAAAATCTATTGCCAGCCTTCTGGCATTAAAAGGCTTGACGCGTGCAACTGCTTCAACTTTTTTTAATTTATCGACCACAGTTAGAGGTATGACAGATGGTGTATGGAACATATCTTCTGAGCCGGATTGCATAACCCAAATATCAGCCGGAACGGTACGAATATATTCACCGATCTTGTTACTCCATCCCTTATACAAACCCTGCAAAACTATAATCAGCACAACGCTAAACGCCACGCCACCAACGCTTATAAATAGCCTAGTTTTTTCCTGAAATAGATTTTTGCGGGCTAAGAAAAACATAATTAATGCTTATGATTATTACCCATCATTGACATCATCGCCAGCATCATTAATGGGCAGATGAGCAAAAAAAGCCCAAAACCTCTGCCAACATTTAAGGCGGGGCCAAATACTAGCAATACCACGGCTGATACTGCCAGAACAATCATTATAGTTTTATGTGCTTTCATACCATTCTCCTTCACTTGGTTAATGCCCCATCATATTCATCATGTCACTATCCTCAATTTTCGTTGCCGTTAATGCTGTGCTACTAAAGACGGCTGAAAAAGATATGATCGAGGTCTAGTTCTCTATGCCGAAATAAACGTTGCGGAGGAGAAATTTAGTAACACTGCAGATAAGAAAACGATAGGACCGTTCTGCTAACTAAACTTCTAGAGGATTGACCGTACTCTCTACGCCTTTACGCAACTCTTCATTTTCTTGATGGCCATGTTTATTAACGGCATGTTTAATGCCGGCCGCTATTAAATCTTCTTTTTGACCTTCAGGGGCGAGCATTACTAGTTGACAATTACTCTCGCTTGGCATTTTGCCACAATCAGACACGAGCCATTTCCCAGGTTTTAAATTTAATTCTACGCTCATAATAACCCCCTTTTAACTTGATGATTTTAGTATACACCAGGTCACTGTTGTTCGGCGGCCTTTTTCTCTGCTTCGCGTAGGGCTTCGGCGGCCTTCTTTTCGGCTTCAGCTTGCTCCTCGGCGGCCTTTCTTTCTGCCTCGGCTTGCTTTTCGGTGCTTTCTTTTTGCTCATCGGCTTGGTTTTTTTGGCTTTCGCGGTCTTGTTCGTTCTTTTTCAGTAAATCTTCAAAGCCGTCTATTTGAGCTTTTAGCGAAGCGGCGCGGGTAGTATCACCGTCTTTTAATGCTTGCTCGTATTGTTTCTTTAGCTGTTCCCGTTGATTTTCCAAATTTTTCTGCTGATTTTCAGAAAGCTTATCAATTTTTGACTTTTTATCGTCAAGCTCGTTCTTTACTTCTTGCTCTTGTTCATCCAGGTCGTCATCGTCATCAGACTGACCATCTATCCTGCTCCTATGTTCTTCAAAATTACTCAAAGCGTTGGCAATGCCGATTATGTCCAGGTCTTCTTCTGCCAGCAGTGCCCGTATTTCTTTTAGCCGTTCCTCGGCGATAGCTTTTCGGGCGCGATTTTTTTGGCCGCTTGTTAGTGCTAGGGCAAGCTGTATATTTTCCGAGCCGCGGTCAATGCTATATAACGCGTCGCCTGGCTTACTGCTATTTGACGCGACTGCTACGCCCGTACCTGTCACAAAAGTTCCGACGAACAGGCCAATAACTATTAAGTGGGCTATACCTTTTTGATTAAGTTTCATTTTTTCCTTTATTTTAAGTTTGGTTATGGATTCATTATGCTCATGTTTAAGGTAGTAAGTCAAGAACATGTGCTGAAGTAGCACTAGTGTAGGCTTGGTTGTCCTTATGGTTTATAATGGCTTTATAAACAAGGTATAAAATGCAAAGACTTAAAGACCAGCGTGGCATAACTTTTGTAGTTGAACTTGTATTAATCGCTTTGGTAATCGGAGTTGTTGGCTTTGTCGGTTGGCGAGCACTAAACACCAAAAAGAGTCCAGCTACTACTGGCACCAGCTCAAGCAGTCAGTTAACATCGGACAGTGGCGTCAGTTGGGAGTTCGACGGTAGCAAGTGGCAAGCCAGTGCCAAGCCGCCTGCCTGCCCAGACCCATTTCCGTTTAAATCCCCGATTGAGGTTGGTCTTTCTTCGGCTATCTTGTACCCTGGTCAGTACCGAGGCAACAACTATAAACCTCACGGCGGATTTCGGTTTGACGGTAAAAAGAATGAAGATATTTCCGTCCGCGTCCCATTTGACGCTATGGCTGTACTCGGTAGCCGTTACATCGAGCAAGGTGAAGTCCAGTATCTGATAATGTTTGTGAACCCGTGCGGCGTTGCTTTCCGATTTGACCACTTACTAACGCTCTCCGTTACTATGCAAAAGCTGGCCGATGCTTTGCCAGCGGCCCAGGTGGATGATTCCAGAACGACAAAGTTTGCCAGCCCCGTCAGTGTTAAGGCTGGCGACTTGGTTGCTACGGCTGTCGGTTTTAAAAATAACCAGAACACCTCAGTTGACTTTGGCGTTTACGATTTGCGTC
>CAYIDS010000020.1:874-4436 GCA_964362185.1 uncultured Saccharimonas sp. (SeqCode) | reverse complement strand
CGTCAACCAAACCAGGCTTCTAAGGACGCTTCGTTTGCCCAAAAACACGCAAACGAGAAAGAACAGGGCTTTTACGCCGTCTGCTGGCTAAACTGGCTAAGCCAATCAGATGCTACCATTCTCAAGGCTCTGCCTGGTGGCGATGGTGTGGCCGGTAAAACTAGTGACTATTGCGTCTAAAGCCTGTCTCTTGTGCGGCGAAGATTATGAAGTGCTAAAATAATACTAATGGTAAAAAAGACCAAACCCAGTCGCACTAAAAACAAATTCAAAAAACAGGCTTCTAAAAAACTAACCACCTCAAAAAACACGTTAACACGTAGTCGTTGGTTAGTGTTGGGCTTTGGCTTGTCAGTTTTGGTTGTGGTAGGTGGATATTCACTTCGCAGTGATGACCTCGGTCTTCAATTGCCTCCACCACCCATAAATGCCCTCTACAAACAGGCTGACCAACCTATAGAAGCAAGAGTCCATGATCTTCTGGCTCGCATGACCCTAGAGGAAAAGATTGGTCAAATGGCTTTAGTAGACAAAAATAGTTTAAAAAAGGTCGAAGATGTCAGTAGGTATTATTTGGGTGGCGTACTGAGCGGAGCCGGTGCCAAACCAAACACCAATACGCCTCGTGGTTGGCTAGATATGATCAGTGGTATTAAAAACCAAGCTAGTAGTTCGCGCCTGGGAATTCCCATATTATATGGGGTCGATGCCAACCATGGCCACTCTAATGTGTTAGGTGCGACTGTTTTTTTGCACGCGATTGGACTTGGCGCCAGCCAAAATAATGAGCTAACCAAGGAAGTGGCCAAAGCAGTGGCCCAGGAACTAAAAGCAACTGGCGTAAACTGGAGCTACTCCCCCTCACTTGACGCGCCCAAAGATATCCGCTGGGGCAGAGTATACGAGGCCTTTTCTGATAACCCCAAGCTAAATGGCACGCTAGGGGCAGCCTATATTGAGGGAACTCAGTCAATTCTTGCCGGCCAAACCGACCAATCATACGTTATGGCTACCGCTAAGCATTATTTAGGAACTGGATCTATGGTATGGAATCAATCCAATCATAAAAAATTCAAGATTGACCAAGGCAAGACAGTCGCGGACGAACAAGCACTTGTTAGCGAATATTTACCACCTTATGAGTCTGCTATACAGGCCGGCGTTTCTAGTGTCATGGTGGGAATTAATCAGTGGGGTGGACAACGCGTAATAGACAGTAAATATTTGTTGAGTGATAAGCTAAAAAACGATTTAGGCTTTAAAGGTTTTGTAGTGTCTGACTGGTACGGCGTTTATGAGTATTCCGTGGCCAGCAACTACCAGGCTAACATAACTACCATAAACGCCGGGCTAGACATGGCCATGTTACCATTCAACTACAAAGCATTTTTAGGTGACGTACGCAGAGCCGTTGCCCAGGGCAAAATTAGTCAGTCACGGATAGATGATGCCGTTAGTCGAATACTTTATCAAAAATTCAAGGCAGGGCTATTCGATACAACAACGAATGGTATCGGTTTAGAAAGTGTCGGTTCACAAAAACATAGGCAACTGGCTCGCTCAGCCGTGTCATTATCGGCGGTACTGCTCAAAAACCAAGACGGCTTGCTACCATTATCAAAACATACTCGTAATGTCTTGGTGGCCGGAAGCGGCGCCGATAACGTTGGCCGTCAATCGGGGGCCTGGACGGTTGAGTGGCAAGGTGTAGACGGTAACTGGATGCCCGGGGGAACTTCTATTTTGCAAGGCATTCGTCAAGTTGTGTCCCCTTCTAGCAATGTCAATTACAAAAAAGATGCCAACTTTGAGTCGGGCACAAAAGCCGATGTGGCTATCGCGGTGGTCGGCGAAAAGCCATATGCCGAAGGCTGGGGCGATAACCCTAACCCCATGCTAGACAAGGCCGACAAACTTGTTATTGAGCGTTTGCAAACACTCAGCGACAAAGTGATTATTGTGATTGTCTCTGGGCGACCTCTTTTGATGAACGATGAGATAAGTCAAGTTGACGCGGTGGTAGCATCTTGGCTACCTGGTAGTGAAGGTGGTGGCGTGGCTGACGTATTGTTTGGTAACCAACATTTTACAGCCAAGCTACCCTTGCCTTGGCCGTCCAGTTTAAGGCAGATTCCAATTAGTCATAACGGCAAGACCGCAGATAGCACCAAGCCACTATATGACCGTGGTTTCGGTTTAGCAACCAGCCCATAAAAATTCCCAAAAACAAAATAATAATAAGGTTCGACCCTGAGAAGTGTTATTTTATGCAAAAATGATGTGACTGGTCGAAAGTAACCACCCAGCAAATCTGCATTTTTCTACTCTGTTACAGGACAGTCCCCTAGCACCCCTAATAGTGCTCACTTTGGACGCTCCCATTGTTTGATTGTTGGAGAAAAATCTAACTGGTAGTCAGGTATACCTAGCTTTAGGCCATGTTCAACTACTAGCTTGTACTGCTCCGAGATACTCCGGTCGATTTTGAACACTTTATTTGGAAAAATTACATAGTGGAAATCGTTGTTCTTAAAGTCAGCGTACCAATAATTATCGTCTAAGGATTTGCCTAAATGTTCTGCCACCAACTCAGCCTGATCTTCTGGAATTTCAAACGTATGCAAAGTCCATTGCTTGAGCCAAGGTGTCTTATGATGTTCTGTGACAGGTTCGACTTTCGTTTTCGTAACCTTAACGTGGCCTAAAACAGCTTTATCTTTGAGACTTTCTTCGATAATAACGCCAGTGTAATTCATCCCAGTTAGTATAGCTTAAATCTCCTGGACTTCGTAACCCTTTGCGGTACCTTGTATCTTAACTATGGAAAAACAAGAGATCAAATACTGCCCGTAGCATCACTTTATGCCCAAAAGCTTTAGTGAATTTCTCAATGAAGGCACGAATTTATCCGGGTTATTGAGGACCTCTTTTACGAGCCGTTCCTTTGGTACCCATTCGTATGCCTCGACCTCGTCTTCTTGGATTTTGATAGAAACTTTGTTTTTATCTACTTCGGCGAAATACCATTGAGCGAAAAACTTGTGTTTGCCATCGTCAATAAATTCTTTTGGACCCTTTGTTAGATCGAGCCCAGTTAGGCCGATTTCCTCTTCAATTTCGTGAACGATGTTATCGTCATAAGTTTCGCCCTCTTCAATGGTTCCAGAAGCAGCGGCCATCCATTTGCCGGGATCATTATGCTTTGTCCATTTACGCTGGGTCATTAGGCAGTCACCTGTATTTTTGTCGCTCAACCAAAGAACCGATACCTGATATATGTCTTCATATCTGAGGTCGCTATAACTTTTTAGACCAACATGGTTGTCTTGGTTGTCGACGATTACTACTTTAGTCATCTTTAGCAACTCTGATTGCTAGTTCCATAAAGTCTTGGTCAGTCATAGTTTTCCTTTGAGGAACTTTAGTAGTTCCGAGAACTCGTCTTTGGGATGAGTGTGCCCACCAAAGTGTCCTTCGTTTTCGAACTCAAAGTATTCACTTCCAAGCTTATCTCTAATATAACGGGATTCAGCGATGGGAATATATGGGTCGTCCTTTGAAG
>CAYIDS010000020.1:0-864 GCA_964362185.1 uncultured Saccharimonas sp. (SeqCode) | reverse complement strand
TCTTGTTCCACTGCCACGGTGTATCGAAGTAACCACTCGTTCGCTCATCGTCATAGCCTAAATCGGTGTAATAGGTGCCGACCAGCACAGTAGCTCCGATTTTGTGATCTTCGGCATACTTTAGTGCTGCTAATGCGCCAGATGAGTGCCCAACAAGGATGTCGTTCTCTCCAAGCTTCAGAGTTTTCTTAAAATATGGTAACCAAAACTTAGCTCTAGCTAGAACAGGGTCTGGTAAATCGGGGGCTTCACACTTAACTCCCGCCTTTTCAAGCTCTGCTTTAATGTATGGGAACCAGTTATCAGTGCCGCGACCATCGCCATTACCATGCAGAAGGACTACTCTCTTCATCTTAAAGATTATACCATCAATGAATTTATCTGTTACGGGACTGCCCCCTAGAACCTATAACCTAACACCTAGCACCCATTGATTTAGGGCTTGGGCTGGTTCTGAACAGGAGGTGTCGGGTTATAATGATGAGTATGGGCTCAATAGACCAAGCTTTTAAATTAATTGATCGGGTGGATTTTGTTCCTGCCGGCATGGAAGATCAAGCTGGAATCGATGCTCCCCTACCCATTGGCTATGGCCAGACAATTAGTCAGCCAACTACCGTGCGTCTGATGATGGGGTGGTTAGACCCCCAGCTCGGAGAAAAGGTGCTAGATGTTGGTTCTGGGTCGGGTTGGACAACAGCTCTGTTATCTAGCATGGTTGGACCAAAAGGAAAGGTTTTCGCAGTCGAGCTGATTCCTGAACTTTTACAGCTTGGCAGAAAAAACTGTAAAAAAGCTGGTGTGCCAAATGCCACGTTTTTTCAAGCAGGTAGACTGGACTTACCCAAAATCGCCCGTTCCCAG
>CAYIDS010000019.1:0-7892 GCA_964362185.1 uncultured Saccharimonas sp. (SeqCode) | reverse complement strand
GTCGAATAAAATTCCGTCAAATGTTTCGGAAGCGAGGACAGGGGTTACATTCTGCCAAAAACCGCTATAAATACTCATCCTGCCTGTTTCGAACGCAGACCTGTTATCGGAGACACATTTTGTAATCACATCTGGATGACATTCTATTATCGTATGCGACGTAATATCATGCGACTGCACTTCGCTAGCGGAAATTCCCATACCATAACCAAGCTCTAGAATAGCGCCCCCGTTTTGAGTAGCTATCGCTGCAAGTCGCTTCATATAGCCTCGCTCCCAATCCTCCATTACGTCACGCCCGTCAATCTTTAGGGTATGCTCGTCATAAATTGCAGGTGCTTTGCCCCAGTGTTCTGCCGAATAGGGCTCTGCCATAATTACTCCACTGACTCTCTTAAAACATAATCTGTATCAATGCTTTCTGACACGTCCCCAACAACCGAAATACTTGGTCCTTGAACACAACGAGCTGCATGCCCCAAATCCCTGTAGCCATTCAGCAACAAGACAGACCCCCGGTTTAGCGTATATGTATATGCTACCTCCCTAAACACATCGTCCTCACTCTCTTTATGATAAATATCGAGCTCTCTTGCCCCAGAAACTGTAGCTATAATTACAGTGCCGTCAAGATAATCCTGGTGGGGGCTAAAAAAGTGTCCCTCCTCATAATGGTTAACCGTGTAGGGCACCCAGTTAGTGAGTGCTTGTTCATTCCCTACAAAAAGAATCTCAACTATCGGTTTAACCAGTCGTGCGCCTGCATATTTAGTTATTTCGTCCTTACACATCACCATACCGACTCTTGAAACACGTCTATCAGGCTGTAGTTGAGCGTTCTCAACCACGACCCGCTCTAGATCAGAAGCAAGACTATCAAAACTAGCCACCTCCAATTGTTCAAAGCTAGAAGCGACATGACCGACACCTTCCAGCGCCAAACCAATTCTTTTTACCTCTTGCTTTCTCATAAACCCTACTATACCATATTAATGTAAGATATCCCTTCGTAGATTACTTAAAAACTTTGGAATAACAATGAGTGAGCCAACACGGGGCGAACAAAATGCAGATTACTTGAACCTTGCTGACTTACTTTCACCAGAAGATGCGACAAGCGCACAAGTTATTATTGATTGTATGGAGGAAGGTCTCGGCATTGAGCGAAATCATGTTCGCTTGACGCGAATTGATGATAGTCAGAGCATGGCTCATGTCTACGCAGTAGACGCAAGTCCGAACGGACAACATATTGGCAGATATGCTCAAATAGTTGAGAGACGAAAGGCTGATCCCAGATGGTATATGTTGAATATCCTCGGGATAACTGTCGACCCTCTCAGAAATATGACAGAAGTAGTCTATCGAGCAATGATCCGTGATGCTCAACTAAGAGGTGAGTCAACGATGCCAGATAGCGTAGAGCTCAGCCACCTAAATAAGGTACCCTGGACGGCAACTATGTTAACTGGTGAACCCTTGACTGAAGAAGGTTTTATCCCCATTGCAAGCTACAGCTCAGATAAAGTTGATGTAGTTGGTTTTAATCCTAACCGAGGTGGGGTAAGTATACGTGTTCGTGCCGCTGTTTATATTACACAACTTGGTTAGACGATTAATACCCTGTTGCTTGCCTTGATATTATATGATTAAGCTGTTATTGTAGTCTTACTATGCTGGGTGAAAACACAGAAGACCCGACCTACTTTAACGATCCGGAATTTCGCGGGGACCAAACATCTATTCCTGTGCCAGCGACCTACGAACACTTAGCACGACTAGTCTTTTTATCTTATCGATATTCGCAAGGTGGGATAGGTACACAGAATAGAATGTTGTTGTATATCGAGAACCACTACCACCCCGATCTGTTTGGCGAGACTGCCTTGCCTACCCTGAAGTCAAGAACATCAGATATGGTAAGTGCATTCTTTTTAAATGAAAAAACGCATCCCGCTACAGCTGTCCCGTGGGAAAATGAATTTCCCGGAGATTTTGTTAAATCACGAGAATTAGTGACAAACGAACTAGCGGGGTTATTTGATCGCTTCATTCACGAAGATCTGGCACGCTTGTATAAGTATGATCCGCAATCCATTGCAATGAGTATTATAACCATGGATGCGGACTATCTAACTCGTATAGGCGGTCGTGCAGGAAACAGTATAGACTTAAAAATAAAAGTGAGCTTACCATACCTGCGAGATCCTTACGACAGCATGTTCATAAAACATGGGGTGCTGGGTGTCAGTACGCAAACAATTGAGTTCGACGATATATTCCGTCATGCAACAGCCGAAACAACCATTCGCCAACTCGATACCCATACGCTGACCCAACTACAAAAAGTCATTGAAATTTACATATCTGAGCACATTGAGGTTGGAAATGACAAGAGGTTGCAAAGAATTAAGCAATTGTGTGAGGGGCTTCTGCGTGGCGAGCGATAGACAACAATTCATGAGAGCAAATGCTCACTGGGAAAAACTAAATCTAGAGGGCCACTATAGCGTCCCCATTGAGATCGGTACCACCGCAATAATTAGCTCCCGATTCACCGACGATGAGCCAGATTCTACGACAGGGGTAACAGAGCTGGCTTCGTTCCGAAACGAAGCTCTGGCCTTAGCAGACAGAATACACCACACAGGTAGGGCAACAGAGCTCGCTATAGATGCAACTCGCAATGATATAACACGCCTTATTCAGGATCCAAATATCGTTAGCATGTACATGATTGGCAATGGATCTCTTTCGGCATTGATACTGGATATAGAAGACCGATACGACTGGTATGATGCTGCTGTCGCGACAAACCACGTAAAACTTGGAATGTTCATACAACGCCAGTGTGGCGGGTTAACGCGCAAAGTTAATGTACCTTTGGGTTTGTTCGTTGTCAACGACCCACGTAATGTTCTTGCAGCAGTTGGGGTAGAATTTTATCCCCTAAGTTTAGGTGACGAAGAAAACAGAAAAATAAAGCCCGTTTTCAACCCCGGATCATTCAGTTATCAATCAATTAAAAAGATGTCCGTCGTTGAGCAGAATGACCGTACCTCAGGGTCTAGCCCCGATGAGATTGATGAGAATATCAATATCATAGAGCTTCGGCGATTAGCATTTCTGTTACCGAAAATACCAGAGATGGATTCATGTATTCCACCTGCTACTATTTCAAAATCATATGATAATTTTTATAAGCGCTTCCCTGAAATCAAAGCAGTTGCTGAAGGAAAAGCTAGTGAATCACAAATTACCTATGTGAGAATGGTCAAAGAAAGATTCGGTCTAGATTTACTAGACTTCTACAGTCAATATTCTGAACTCTGTAATGAAATATGTGGCATAATTCTAGAAAAACAGCCGTACGATCGACTGACTGCAGACTACGAGAAACTGAAAATCTTAGAATTTAATGGTGCGGTACCTCCGGGAAGTGTTGATAAACTAAATCTTGCCACAAACCACACTCTTGGTTTAGTGGCAATAGGCTTATACTACTCAAGCAAGCTCAACCCTTTGCTCGAAAAGGCATATGCCCTATTCGAGCCACTTACGCTTAATACACCCTTCTTAACGCTGTAGCGACTGAGGTAATACACATACTGATGCTTTTACTATAGTATTAGCATATGCTCTGGTCCGTAAGTCTATTTTTCTTTTTTATAGTTGTTGTAATGCAAGCGCTTTGGCAGCGTAATTATTCAAGGGTATCACTGTTACCCGAGACATTCCCACCAACTTTGTCTTATCTAATCGCACTCATGCCTCTGAGCCTCATTGTAGGGCTAATAATGCCACATCATGTTACTTGGAGTACATGGCTTATATTTTTAATAGTGGTCGAGGGTGGGTTTATTGGAGTTTTTAATTGGCTTATGTTTGTTGCACTGCGTCTACTCCCTGTCGCCAAGTTCGAGATGATCTTTCAGCTTTACACCATTGTCGTTGTTGTTCTGGGCTGGGTTCTGCTCGGAGAAAAACTCACTACACCACAGATAATTGGCGGGATAGTACTTTTTATAGCAGCCTATATCGCTATAAGTGCACCTCGTCAAAACAAGTCGCAGTTACGTAAACATGCTAATAAAAAAGGCGTGCTCATAACACTACTCGCGGCACTAACACTAGGAATCGGTCTGGTTACTGAAAAAGCAGCACTAAACCACATGGACACAGGAGCATACTTTATTTTTGGGTTTCTGTCACAGACAATCGCGTTGGTTATTCTGGCCAGCAAAGATGTGACAAAGGAAACGATCTCGCGCATAAAAATTGAGGACATCAAGCAGTCGACAGTCATGGGCATACTGAGCGCATTGGTAGGTTTTACATATATTATCTCTATTCAACTATCGAATAATATATCTCTGGTAACTATGTTGAGCTCGTTCACCCTGCCACTGATGGTACTTGCAGGCTATGTGTTTCTTCATGAGCGCGAAAACATGACACGACTATGGATTGCATCTGGTCTTGGCTGTGCCGGCCTCATCCTAGCCGCATTGTAGTTGCAATGCTCTTAAACGGATTTATTCTGGGGAATCGACAACGGGTGGGGCGAGTTTGGCCTTACTAAAGCTAAAGCCAAAGGTGCTACCCTTGCCCTCTGTGCTAGAAAAAATGATAGCTCCGCCCTGGGCGGCAATGACTTTCTTTGCCATGAATAGACCCAGACCAGTACCGTCTGGGCGCGCCTTTTTGGCATTGCCAGCCCTATAAAATTTGGTAAACAAATGATGCTGTTCGGCCTTTGGCACACCCAAACCATCGTCCTCGACTCGACACTCGACAGTTTGACCTTTGTCCTCCAGGTAGATGTGGATGTGCCCACCGGCAGGGGTGTAGTAAATGGCGTTGTCGGTAAAGTTCATAATAACCTGACGAATCTTAGTATCGTCCAACATGAGTAACGGAAAATCCACAGGCTTGTCATAGGTCAGTTCCAGGTTGCGACCTTTGGCAGTCTCTACCAACTGGCTGATCTCTTCACCTACCACCTTGGCAAGATCGGTTGGCTTTGTTTCAATGATAAACTTACCTGTCTTCAGCCTAGACACGTTCAGCAGATCAGCAATCAAGTAGACCATCCGCTGACTACTGACAAAGGCCTGATCTAGGAGTTTGCGCTGCATGTCGCTAATTTTGCCGCTGTCGCCCTCCAGCACCATGCTCACATAACCCTTCATACTGGTCAGAGGCGTGCGCAGTTGGTGCGAAGCCATGCTAATGAACTCGTCCTTGGTTTCGTCTAAATCAATCAGCTTTTTGTTGGTATCTCTTAATTCCTTTGTGGCTTTATCTACCTTTTCTTGCAGGGTAATGGTGAACTTCTCTATCTCCTCAAACCTCAGAGCATTCTCTACCGCAATCACCAGCTCATTAGCAATAATCTCCAATACTTGCGCATCTTGTGTGCTATAAAGATTTCCACTCTTCTTGGGGCCCAAGACAAGTAACCCTATACCTGGAAGCTCATAGTCTACGCGCGGCACCAGCCGTGCTAGTACTGCGATATTTTGCTTGATAAGAAACTCCCTGAGTTCATCATTGTCTTCCAGGTACTCAGTAACTATTACTTTGGGCATACTTAGGGTTAACCTTTTGAGATCTTCTGCTTCTTCTTGTTTTAGGTGATAAACACCTCCTATCCACCTGTCTGGATCATATGCGGTCTTATTGATTAGAAAGGTACTATACTCTGCCTTGAGGTTGCTTTCGATTATTGTGTTGGTTTGCACCAACAAAGTTTCGAGTTCGGAGTTTGAAACAAAAACCTTATTCAAGCTATCGATCAACTGCTGTGGGTCATATAAATCCTGAAAAAATACTCTATTGGTGGCCCTGCTAACAAATCTTCGAATATTCTCAAAGCTTAGCGCTACAAATATAACAAGTACTATCGAAAGAAGCTGGCGGAGTACTGCGTAACTTTCCCCGTCGAATACAACGTTAATTATGCCGAAAAGCACAAAACCATATGTGCCCGCCAAAGTTCCCAGAAGCAACACGTACGTAACAGACCTGGCAACAGCGGCACGAATATCAAACAAACGCTGTGTGACAATTGCATAAGCAATAATTCCTGCGAAGCATAAAGTATAGAAAGGGCTGACACGTGCAAAGAAAGTTGTGTGAAAAGCAAGAGTAATGCCAAAATTTGTTGCCGGTACCACTACCCAGTTAAGTATCGACGCAAACAAAATGAACTTGAGTTGCTTCTTTTGTTGCCCCGTACTACTTCGAACCTTGGCGGAAAGTGAACGCAAGCCTATGCCAATAGAGTAAATCGCATGTAGAGCAAATATCGGTATTAACGGGCCTGGGTTAGGGTTAGACTGATTATCACTAACGGTGACCGATCTAAATACTAGTGGGGTAAGAGTCATAACCGCTACCACCAGGCTTAGCATCATAAATACTGCTATTCTCTTTTTAGGAATAGTAAGCTTACTCGAAGGATATATCTGAGCAAACATAAAGAAAATGCTGTTCTGAACAACAACAAAAAACATGATGATTCTTATTATCTGCAAGGCTGATTCGGCCGTTGGGTTTAGTGTATAGAAATAATTACTTAACGCCCAAGATAAGGATCCGAGAGAAAGGACCCCAAACAGAATATTACTGAGGCTATCTTTTTTCTTCTGGTATACAAATAACCCGACAAGACCTTGTGCAATAGCTGTTAGAATTACAATAATATTGAGCATGATTTATAATATTAAGTATACAGATACGAAGCATAAGCTCATAGAAAGGTAATTCGTGAAAGTACCTTCCACAAATAAACGAATAATCGACATCCTTAATATCGCAAGATACGCACCCTCAAGTCACAACACTCAGCCTTGGCAAGTTACAGCGAAAGGCAGTGAGTTAATTATTGGCTATAGCCCAGCAAGACAACTCAGTGTCGGAGACCCTAACAATAGAGAGCTATTCATAAGCTTGGGTTGCTTTTTGGGGACAATGATATTGGCTAGTAAAGAGTTTGGCTACTCACTTAGTTATTCATATCTAGGCAATAATCCGAGAAGAACCCTTAGGGCGATTCTGACTCCTGCCAGGGCTTCAGAAACTAAATGGTCAAAATTAGTAAAACAACGCCGTTCAGACCGCAATATATACCAGGATCGTAAACTGGATCCTGGTGCCGTAAGACAACTAGCCAAGCAGCAACATGGCATGGCGAAATTCTATATATACCAAGATCCAGGAGCCATAGAGCTACTATCTGTTGCCACGCATTCCGCAACTCTTAGCATTATGTCAAAACAAGAGTTTAGGGATGAGCTTGCGGGTTGGGTCAGAAATAACTGGACAAAAAAACCCGATGGGATGCCAGGTTACACGCAGGGGATGCCTGGGCCAATTTCACTGATAGCAAAATTTGTTATCCGTAAAACAAAAAAAGTAGCTAAAGATCAGGCAAAAAAAGATGCCAAACGTGTGCTGAATTCAGCTGCAATAGGGCTGATATGCATTGAGAAAAATTCGCCTGAAGCTTGGATTGATGCAGGTATTTTATATCAAAAGGTGTGCCTTGAGGCATTAAATCTTGATATAAAAAGCTCAGCTGTCAGTGCTGCACTTATTGACATAAAAACAAATAGGCATATAAAAGAATCTCTTAAAATTGATGGGCATCCTGTTTGCTTGTTACGTCTGGGCTATAGCCCAAAACTCATCAGACCTACACCGCGTCGTGGATTAGATGATTATTTTTCAGAGACCCGCTAATTCTTGACCCATTTCTGTTTACCCTGTCCGCTAAAGTATTTTGGGTCCGAGTTTGGCCATAGTTTTATCTTTGGGTGCAACTTTGACTTATACTCGCCATACAGTACCCTATATTCCGAATTTTCTCTTAACAATGTCTCGACGAT
>CAYIDS010000018.1:0-7975 GCA_964362185.1 uncultured Saccharimonas sp. (SeqCode) | reverse complement strand
AAAAGCTAATGACTCGGGCTGAAGCAGTCGAGACAATCCACTTGCCAGCCAATGCCAAGCGTCTTGAAGCCGCCCAGCGGCGTCTGGGGTTTGAGGAAGTATTCGAACTAACGCTGGCGGCTTTATTAAACAAAAAAGAATTGACGGGCAAACGCGCCCTGAGCGTCAAATTCGAAGAAAAATTAGCCAAAGATTTTGTCAAACATCTGCCTTTTATAATGACTGATGCCCAGCGCAAAACGGTTTGGCAGATATATCAGGATATGCAACGTGATCAACCAATGAATCGATTGGTGGAGGGTGATGTTGGTAGTGGTAAGACGGTTGTGGCTACTATGGCCGCCCTGATGGTCATAAAACAGGGCTTGCAAGTGGCTCTCATGGCCCCAACTGAGCTACTAGCGCGGCAACACGCCGATACGCTCCACCAACTGCTGAGGCCGCTGGAAATGGCCGACAAATTAATTTTACTAGTTGGTGGTTTGAAGCCAGCCCAAAAGAAGGCTGCCCACGTGGTCATAAAAGCTGGCAAAGCGCAGTTTCTGGTGGGTACCCATGCCCTGATAGCTGAAAAAGTCGACATGCACAAACTAGGGCTGGTAATCATTGATGAGCAACATCGTTTTGGTGTCCGGCAACGCAAGCAACTACAGGCCAAAGCCGGTCACATGCCGCACGTTTTGAGCTTAACCGCCACACCGATACCACGAAGTTTGGCTCTAACGCTTTATGGTGAAATGGACGTATCGATTATTGACACCAAACCGGCCGGCCGCCTACCAATCATAACCAAGCTTTGCTCGCCCAACTCCAGACCGCAGTTGTATAAAAAGATAGCCCAAGAATTGGACGCCGGTAGGCAAATGTTCGTAGTCTGCCCGCTAATCACTGATAGTGGCGTATTGATGGCAGAGTCAGTCGAGAAAGTGTTTCAGACGCTGAGCGCAGGGCCGTTTAAGCAATACAAAATAGGGTTATTGCACGGCAAATTAAAATCAGATGAAAAAGATAGAATCATGCGACAATTTTTACTTGGTGAGCTTGATATATTGGTCACCACAACAGTGATAGAAGTAGGCGTGAATGTGCCAAACGCGACTGTTATGTTGATTGAGAACGCCGAGCGGTTTGGTTTGGCTCAAATTCACCAACTCAGGGGGCGAGTAGGGCGTAGTGATGCTCAGGGGTATTGTTACTTAATCATGGGGGACAGTAGTGCCCCAAGCCCCCGTCTAAAAGCCGTAGAGAGCATTAATGACGGTTTTGAACTGGCTGAAATGGACCTTGCGATACGTGGCCCGGGCGCCATTTATGGTACTTTGCAACATGGTGCTTTGGATCTGCGTGTAGCCAAACTAACGGATGTAAAACTGATTGCGGCGGCACGTAGTGCCGCCCAAACCTTCATCGATACGGGTGAAAACCTGCTACAATATAGTCATCTGAACAGTCGTATACAAACTCTAAGATCAATAACCAATTTGAACTAAATTATGTACAGTGGTACCACACTAACCAAGCTGTCCGGTCGCGTGCTTGGCACTCATCAAAAGATTGATCGTGTCGCCAGGAAACATCTGACAAAGATTATTGGCGAGACTGACGTTTTTCCAAGTATTCGTAGTATTTTGCAATTTGAAGGCAAGAACGGGCCAGACGCGATTAAGCGAAAAAGTCCGGCCCGTGATGAGCCGTGGCACTATTATAGTCCATTTGACGATGAAGATTCCAAACTGATCGAACTGATTAATGATCATTATGACAAGCTTGTAGACGAGCTCAAGTTAGGCAATAAGGAGCGGGCGGCTTTTGAAGCGGCCTGGTTGGCTCATGCTCTGGTAGATGGGTTAACTCCGGCCCATCATTATCCGTACGAAGAAAAGCTAGTAGAGTTGCGAGGAGGCGAGGGTATAGAAAATCGCACAACCATCAAGGAAAAACTGGTCATGCCAGGTGACAATCGTCGTCAAAAAGTCAAAAACAACTGGAAAATGTGGGGTCCTAGAGGGCTTTTTACTACCCACGGGCTATTCGAAATGGGAGTTGCGACGCTTATTGCTCCCTTGGGTTTTGGTGATGCTATCGCGACTCAGGTCGATCTGGAAGAGATACGAGAAATAGGTGTAGTTGAGCGCTTCAAGCGTTTTGCAAGAGAAATAGCCGTCTTGGATATGTACGACCTATTTTATAAAAAAGGCTGGACACCCAAGTTCGCTTATCAAGTCAGACACAAATTAGGCCCAACCCTTGTCCAAATGGTGGAGTTGGCTTGGTATAGCGCATTGGTTGACGCGGAGTTGATAAAACCGTGAGAATCATTGCTGGGAGCTTAGGCGGGCGGACATTTGAGGCTCCCAGCAGTCACCGGACACACCCTATGGGAGACAAAATACGCGGCGCGCTGTTTGGCGTACTTGGAGATATCAAAGGGCTAAGAGTATTGGACGCTTATTCGGGCAGTGGGGCAATCAGTCTGGAGGCTATCAGCCGTGGCGCCAAATCAGTCATAGCAATAGACAACGACAAGGATGCCCAGGTGGGCATCCAAAAAAACATTGTTAAGTTTGGGTTAGGTAATCAGGTAAGTCTATTTTGCGGCAATGTCAAAAGTTGGTCTAACCGTTGGCCAAATGAATTGTTTGACCTGGTTATCTGCGACCCGCCCTACACCGACATACGCCGTGACCATCTGCGAAAACTGGCTCATCACGCCAGACCTGGCGGAGTAGTGGTATTTTCACTGCCACCGGGCGTTAACACCATGCTTGACGCGGGAGAGTTTAATCTGCTGTCCACAAAATCGTACGGCGACGCTATTTTGTCATTTTTCCGAAAAAAAGTATAAAACACAGCTAATGTCGGCCAGTTCGGATAGACAATCATTTGAACCTTTTGTACAATAACAGATACGGGATGTGGTGGAATGGTAGACACGCTAGTTTTAGGAACTAGTGCCCTCGGGCGTGGAGGTTCAAGTCCTCTCATCCGCACCAAAATAAGAGCCGACCCGATGGTCGGCTCTTATTTTGGTTCGAGGGCTTAAAGCTCCACCCCCAGGCGTGGAGGTGAGAATTGCCTGTGGCAATTCGCAAGACCGGAAGCTTGGCTGGCGAATGCCACCATGCTGAGGTGGGGTCGAGGTCAGGGCTGCTTTAGCACCCTGAACCGTGACCAAGTCCTTTCATCCGCACCATGAAAAGTGCCCCTTCCGGGGCTTTTTTCATGGTGTGTAGGACTTGAACCGAACCCAAAGGCGTGAAGGTGAGAACAGCCAGTGGCTGTTTGCAAGACCGGAAACAGATTGCAAACTCGTTTGCAGTAAGTTGAGGCGGAGTCGCCGATAAGGTGACCAAGTCCTTTCACCCGCACCATCCTCCGTCGCGGACCCTTTGGGGTCAGCTATGGAGGATTGTTTGTATTTTGTTGTACACTAAAATAGCGATGGCATTATCGACACAACCATATAAAGGAGCGCGGGACTTTTATCCCGAAGACAAACGGCTGCAAAAATACATTTTTGGCGTTATGCGCGGTGTTGCCGAAAGCTATGGCTACCTCGAATACGACGCGCCAATACTGGAGCCAACCGAACTGTACGCAAGTAAAACCAGTGACGAGATAGTCAATGAACAAACCTATACTTTTATCGATCGAGGCAAACGTAGCGTAACTATTCGACCAGAGATGACACCAACTGTTAGTCGGATGGTGGCCGCCAGACGCCAGGAGCTACCCTATCCGTTAAGATGGTACTCAATCCCAAACTTGTGGCGTTATGAGCGTCCCCAGCGTGGGCGTTTGCGTGAGCACTGGCAACTAAATGTTGATTTGTTTGGTGTCACTGATATAACAGCGGATTTTGAAATAATTCAGGTGGCTGACAACATTCTGCAAAAATTCAAAGCCAGGCGAGATACCTATACTATCCGAGTAAACAGTAGAAAACTCATGGATACTTTCGTAAAAGATATATTAAAACTTGACGATGTCCAAGCTACTACGATCATAAGATTGATAGATAAAATGCACAAAATGGATAACGCCGAGTTTGTCGGGCAGGTTGATAGCATTTTCAACCCTACTCAGAGGGAAAATAAGGAACCAGAGCAACTGCAGATGTTTTTAAAAACTCCCTCACTGGCTGATTTGCCAGATTCGGTCAAATCACACCCTTCTGTCGGCAAATTAAAGCAACTGTTTGAACTACTAGGGTCCGAAGGGGTTAGCAATGCGGTATTTGACCCAACTCTGATGAGAGGTTTTGATTACTATACAGACATTGTTTTTGAAGTGTTTGATACTCACCCAGACAACAATCGGAGCATGTTCGGTGGCGGTCGTTATGACGGCTTGGTGGCACAGTTTGGGGTGGAACCAGTCCCCACAGTTGGCTTTGGTATGGGCGATGTGACACTACAAAATTTTTTGGAGCTGCACGATCTTATGCCAAAACTTTCAACCGAAACAGACGTTTGTGTGTTTTTGATTGGCGATGTATTTACTGCCGCGCAGAAAGTTGTTAGGGAGCTCAGGGAAATGGGGCTTAATGTCGCGGTAGGGTTGACTGACCAAAAGCTAGACAAGCAAATAAAAAACGCCGTTAAAAATGGTATCAAATATGTGATATTTATCGGTGCCAAAGAACTCGCTTCGGACCAATTCGTTTTAAAAGATTTACAAACTGGCACCGAGGAAACACATGGCTTGCAACGCATCATGACTATCGTTAAGGACTACCGTCGGGTGTGACAACGACAAATCATACTATTACAGGCGCGCGGTCGCGGTGGCAAAACACCACTGTATCTGGTAGCATAGGAGACTATGCAAGTATCTAGGAAGAACCTATCTGAAACTGAAGTGGTTTTGACGGTTATTGCCAACCCACTAGAGCTAAAGTCAATTAAAGAACTTGTTTTAGGACGTTTTGCCGAAAAACTAAAGTTGCCAGGCTTTCGCTCCGGCAAGGCACCGCTAGCCCTAGTCGAGAAAAATGTTGATTCTAATAAATTACAAACACAGTTCCTAGAGGAAGCCATCAGCTCGTTGTACCAACAAGCATCTGGAGATCAGCAACTGCGTGTCGTCCAACAGCCTGCCATAACGCTGAAAAAGTTTGTGCCGTTCAGCCAGCTTGAATTTGAAGCCAAGGCGTTCATAATTGGCGAGATTTCGCTACCAGACTACACAAAAATCAAGTTATCGCGCGCTTCGTTTGATGTATCAGCTAGTGACGTAAATGAAGTCGTCACATCATTGCAAAAGCGTCTGGCAAAAAAAGAGGAAGTCGTTCGTCCTGCCAAATCTGGTGACGAGGTGTTGCTAGACTTCAATGGTAAAGACACTAGCGGAAAGTCAATCAATGGAGCTGACGGGAAGGACTACCCGTTGGTAATCGGCAGCAATTCATTTATACCTGGATTTGAGGATAATATTGTCGGGATGAAGCCTGGCGAGCGAAAAGAGTTTAAGGTTAAGTTTCCAAAGGACTACGTAGTCAAGGCTTTGGCGGGCAAAAACGTAATTTTTGACGCTCGGGCAAACAAGGTTCATGAACTCAGCCAGCCCAGTCTTGACGATGCTTTTGCCGCCAAGGCCAGTCCTTTTAAGACGCTCAAAGAGCTCAAAGAAGATATCAAAAAACAGTTAATAATAGAGAAGCAAAACCAGATCGAAAGAGATTTTGAGTCCGAGCTAGTTAAGGCTATCGCCGACAAAAGCAAGGTGGCTATACCAAAAGTGTTGGTTGATGACACCGTTGATCGCCTGGTACAAGAGGTCAAGCAAAATATTGTTTATAGAGGTCAAACCTATCAAGAATTCCTTGACTCAGAGGGCAAAACAGATGAAACATATCGCGAGGAACTGGTCCCAACTGCCCAGCAGAGGGTAAAAGCTAGTCTAGTCTTGGCCGAAATTGCCCAAATCGAAAAGTTAGACGTCAGTCTGGAGGAACTTGAAGTTCGCATCCAGACGCTCAAAGGGCAGTATCAAGACACAGCCATGCAGTCCGAACTAGACAAACCCGACAATCGCCGTGACGTAGCCAGCCGCATGCTAACCGAAAAAGTTCTAGCCAAACTCAAGCAATAAGATTAGCTCGCCAGGAAGACATCTTGGCGTATCCTAAATCGCATGGCTAAAACTATAAAAAAGAAAGGTTTGCTTGTCAAGGGCGAGTTTCTTAAGGTTATGAAAAGGTAAGTAAAAATTACCTAAAAATTCGAATTTAGTAATGGCATCGTTTCGCCTCTTTAGAGGCTCATCAGCACGACTAATATTCGTGGACGATTGACGAGAAATGTTCATAGAGGCTGTAAAAATCGAGTAAGACTCGACCAGCATATGAACGCTCCTCGTAGGAGTTGGACGCTAATCTCCCGAAGCGTGTTCTGACTACTTGCAACTACCCAGCAAAAGGTCGACAGACCCGACTCTTGAGATCCGAGAACCTCAAGCTGACGGTCTGCTTGTCCTTGCGAAGGGCGTGGAGGTCGGCCTCACTCGTGGGAGTGGAACCGCACACCATGCTCTCGAGTTCACGAAGGATCACCTCCTGGCGTGTCGCGTTGCGACGCACTCGGATGGCTTCTTTTTCCCTCTTTTTGTCGGTGGCTTTCTCCTGCCGGTGCTTGCTTGCTTCTGGATCGTTCTGGATCCTGTTGATGAGGCGGATGCCCACAATGAGCAGGAACCCCACGATCACGATGGCCGCAAAAGCCCCGATGAGAACGCCGTTGACGACAAAGAAGGTCTTCCACCAGCCCCAGTTCGCCACGTTCTCGACGTGCTCGAGCTCACCCTTGCCCCTCGTGACGTTGATTTGGAAGATCGCGTAGAGGAGAGCCGGCGGGACTGTGAAGGTGAACGGGTTCAGCAAGAACCACGGGAAGTCCTGGGTTTGAACCCTATCGTACTGGTGTTCCTTCTTGTGGAACCAGATGGATGTCTTGTCGGAGTCTTCCCAGACGCCGAGGCACCTACCGTGAAGCGGTTTGAACAGGTGGCCGACAGCTGGCTTGCGGAGACC
The DNA here is from genome assembly GCA_964362185.1 of uncultured Saccharimonas sp. (SeqCode). GTDB lineage: Bacteria > Patescibacteriota > Saccharimonadia > Saccharimonadales > OMJO01 > CAYIDS01. The sequence continues at coordinate 945 of CAYIDS010000018.1, read as the reverse complement.
CCAGACGAGGGCAGCGATCAGGCTGAGCGCCTTGAAGATCGTGCCCAGTACCACGAAGAACGGGAGCCAGATCAGGCTCGCGATCGTCCTTCTTCTGAAGTGGCACTGGTCGTACGGCCTGCTCGTGAAGAACCTTCCGACGATGGTCTTGATCCACTCGGAGGGCTCAGGAGCGAACATCTCTCGCGGAACCTCGACGTCAAGCGTCGAAGTCACGTCAAGAACGGGCGCACCCCTGATTTCCGATCGGAACGAACCGTCGCCATGCGTGATGTCGTATTCGTAGCGACCGTTGCTCTTGTCGAGAACTGCCGCGTAGAAGCCCATCTCGAGCTTGGTGCGCGGCGCTCCTTTGCTGACGTCCACGATTGCCGCCGTGACTTGGTTGGCACCAGGACGCTTGAAGCTGACATACTGCATCTCATTCGTCAACCGCACCAGGTATCGGGCGGTATCATGCCACGTGACGTACGTGATGCCGTCGCTCACGGAGCGGCTTTCGGAGTAGCGTACCACCAGCAGTAGGTGGGGGTCCACATAACCCTTCTGCTTGAGCTCCTTGATGAGATCGGATTGCACACACCACCGGATGGGGATGGTTGCGTCGACCTCGCCTTGAGCTTGCTGCTGCGTCTTGAGTTGCAACAGCGCATGCCGGCTGGTTTCGGTTACTGACATAGCAAACACCTCCAGGTGTTGTGTAGTCGGAATTAAAGTGCGATCAATGAGTTTCCTCACGATGCGCGCATATTATATTGTAAAACTACGATATTTACAAATATTCGTATTAAGAAGTAGCCAATGCTACTAGCTAGTTTTCTTTGACACACCTTTTCCACTCATCCGTTGATGCCAGGTTGCAACTAGGGCGTAACGAAAGCTTTTAATCCGAACGAAGCATAACTATGGTTATGGTGAGTGAGGAGTGAAAGCTTGTAGTCGTTC
>CAYIDS010000017.1:0-8024 GCA_964362185.1 uncultured Saccharimonas sp. (SeqCode) | reverse complement strand
CATTGCGTTAGTGTCAAATCGCAATAAGTTACCCGTCTTGTCTACTAGATTGCCAGAAACCGGTTTAGTAGCAGTGTGCCTAACTTCACCGTTATAAATTGCCGAACTTTGCAACGACCCACTAAAATTATTCGTAAAAAACAAATACGACCCTCGGGCAGGGGCACTACTATAATGCAGAGCCGTATCGGAGCGTGGGATTGGGATAATATTGGTCGCTATACCAGAGGTTCTATAAACTGGACCGGCTACGTTTGTGCCTTGGCGCTGCAAGAAACCGTCCGTACCAAAGGCTCCGTAAGCGGTATCTACCACACAACTAGTGTGACTTTGTTCTGTTTGCGGGTATGGCAATAATCGTACGGGGCGGGTAACTGCCTTTTGAGTAATACAATCACGATTGCCGTTAGTGCTATAAGGTGGCAAAGCACCTGGAGCTAAGTCTTTAATTTTATCTAGCGTAAATGTTGTTGAATCAACCCAAGTGGGATCAGACGCGGCCGCCCTGGAGCTGGGGAAAATAGACCCAAATAAAATAGCTAAGACAACCACCCCTGTTAAGGTAATTAATCTAGACCTCATGCTGTAACAGGAATTCCTAAACTATTACCCATACCCTACAATTAATTTAGAGTCCGTGCAAGACTATGTAGGGGCATGCCCCCCAAAACCCCCGATTCTAACGACCCAAAAAAGATACTTCAACACATTACAAGGTTCAACCTTGTAACAGATTGAGTGTCAGGTCTAGTAAGGTAAATTGGCAACACAGGCATATTCATGCTCGTTATCAATCTGCCGCAAATAGTGTAATAGGCGTTCTACAGACCGCCCTGTACCAGTCCAAAGTTCCCGCCCGGCAACTACATCTTTTTATAATTCTTTTAGGGTTTTTGTTAGGATAATGCTACTCGCTGCTTTGGCAAGCTTAAAATCATTTGTCACAAAAATGGTTGCCTTGCTTTTGATCGCACTGGCGATATGAATGCTATCGATGACCTTTAGATTATGGGTTAATCTTAGCTTTCCGGCTTCCTCAAGAATTTCTCTGGAAACCGGTACAAAATGTAAAAAACTGGCATTGTATAATCCAGAAACGACCCCTTGGGTGCTAAAGATCTCGGCAATAACAAGCTCGCTACATACTCCAGCATTTGATCCAGGGCCAAAAGATCTTATGAGCTTGTACGATTTATCAAAGAACTCAGGATGTTTTTCCAAATAGTAAATTAGGATATTTGAATCAATTGCGATCATCGATCGGCATCTCGTTGTTCACGAAGCCAGACGGCCGGATCTTTACCAGCCCGTTTCCAGGGGCTATCAGCACCAGCCAGGATGCCAGCATACTTATCAATGACAGCTTCGTGGCTGAGGGGCACTTTACTATCGGGCGTAATCACTATATGTCCATCGCGGGTCTCGGTAATGGTCATCTTTTGACCTGGCAGAAAATTATGCTTGCGCCGGATGGTCTTTGGGATAACCACTTGGTACTTGCCTGAAAGTGTTGTTTCCATAAAGAAAGTATAGCAAATCGTAAAACGAAAGTCAATAAACGTTCAACAAAACAAGATAGTTAATTGTTTTTGTGATCTATCTTTTGCCAATAGTGCGACAGCCGTTCCACATATCGTCCTGCGCGGCGCGTTACTTAAACTTGAAGCTCGATAGGATTTTTGTGAATTCGGCGCTTTGTTTATCAAAATCTGCCGCGCTACTAGAGAACAGCAAGAAAAAGGTTTTCTGTTTATAGACTATAACACTCATCTCTTGTTTGACTTTGTTGTTGCCATCTTTATCACTGAATGTGTAGGTAAACTTTTGCCCAGTTTTCCCGTCAATCTTGGTCTCAACATTGGCAACAAGCACAAAATTGGAAAAATTCTTGAGTTCAGCAATGGTAGCATTCTTGAGTTCAGATGTATTCTTAGGGGTAGAAGAAGATACTTTCATGGTAAAGGTGGCAGCTGGCGAAGTTGCCCGACCGATCCCACTTGCTGCTCCACTAGTCTCCAAAACCTTTTTTGAAATCTCAGACCACCCTTCAGGTCGCAGATAGTTGAAGTCAGAAGTCCCCATATTGCCGATAGTATTATTAGTTGGTGTCGTTGGCTGGGAACCTGCTTGAGGATTTGCTTGCTGTTGGTCACTGGTATTGCTGGTAGTTTGACTTGACCGCAAGCGATTAATAATAAAGAAGCTACCGACTCCCACAATAAATAAAAGCACTAACAATAAAACAAGCTTTTTTGCTGTTCGTTTCCGATATAACATCTCTATTATTATAGCCTAAACTTTCCACCAACAAAAATTTATTTACGAAGAAGCTTAAGGGTAAACGTGGAACCTTTATTGAGCTGACTAGTCACCAGAATTTCGCCACGGGACTGGCGCATTAATTTATCAGCTATCGATAGCCCCAGCCCATAGCCTTCGTAGTTCTCTTTTGATCGGGAGCGGTCGGATCGGTAAAAACGTTTGAAAATATGGGGGAGGTCTTTGGCGGGGATACCAATACCTTGGTCTTTAACGCTCAAGTAGGCGAACTTTCCTTTGGAGTGACCACGCAAGGAAATAGTTGATTTGGCAGGGCTATACTTAATGGCGTTGTCAAGGAGGATAACAATTACTTGAGCCAGGCTCCCTGCGTTGGCGCTGACTTTTATGTCGGGGACTTGATCGTTTACGGAAACTTTTTTAGCAAGAGCGGCTTGCATGATTTGGTTGACAGCTTCGGTCACCACTTCCTGGGTAGAAACGGTTTCCATTATAGGTTTGGACACTGTTTTGGTGGCCAGCCGTAGTAGCCCATCAGACAAGGCTTTGAGCTTCATAATATCCTCGCCGTTGTGCTTAATAATTTGCTTGGCTTCAGCCAGGCTGAGCTTTGGTTTACGCAAGGCTACTTCGTTAGTGGTCTGGATGGCGGTCATTGGCGTACGCAGTTCATGCGAAGCATCACTGACAAACTGACTCTGGGCTTCGATAACTTCCTCTAGCGGGGCAAGTGCTCGCCGAGCTAGATAATAACTTAGTAAACTGCCAACAAACAGAGCAAAAAAGTTAAGTAGTATAAGCCGAAGTAGCAGGACGCTACGTCCTTCCTGAATACGCTCACGCAAAAACGAAAATGGGTCAACGTCGAGGTTGAAACCAGCCGGCTTTAAAACTTCGGCGTAAAAGGATTGGGGTGGTAGCTGACGAGACAGTTGCTCGGAAGAAGTGTAGTAAAACACCACACTGAAGCCAATACTCATAAGCATAATAATACTGAGGTAGGTGAGGGCTAAGCGACCTCTTGCGGAGCGGAAAAATCGCATGGTAGTACCAGGACTCATTTGTCAGCAGTCCCTACTCTATAGCCAAAACCCCGTACCGTATGGATAAGCGCGGGGCTTCTAAAAGGCTTGTCAACTTTAGATCTCAGCAAGTTTATAAATACTTCCACGGTATTAGGCAAAATGTCGGCGTCAAAATCCCAAACGTGCGTCATGATTGTATTTTTGCTGAGCACTTTGTTTTTGTTGCGGAGCATATACTCTAAAAGAGCGTATTCTTTACGGGATAGTTTGATGGGTTTATCTTTGCGCTTAACCTCGTAGCTGGTGGTGTTTAGCGTTAAATCTCCAACAGACAATATTTCGCCGAGCGTTTCGGAGGGTCGCCGCAACAAAGCTTTAATGTGCGCCAGCAAAACCTCAAACGAAAAAGGTTTGGGTAAATAATCATCCGCGCCAATGTTTAAACCGTCAACAATGTCTTGGTTTTGACCTTTGGCCGTTAGCATCAGGATTGGTGTTTTTACCCCGTCAGCCCGCAATTTTTCACATATCTCAAAACCGCTCAAGTTTGGCAGCATAACATCCAGCAAAATCGCATCGTACTCGCCAGAACCAGCAGTGGCGTAACCTACGTCGCCATCATAACAAACATCAACAGCGTAGGATTCTTGTTCTAAGCCATCCTTCAAAGCCTCGGCAATTCGGCGTTCGTCCTCAACAACTAGTATGCGCATAACTGTATTATAAAGTACGCGGTTGCCTAAGCCTTAAGCGTATTGTCGTAGCTTGCCGTCAGGGTTCACGTAATTCATGAGCTTGCGGCCTTTCGTGCTGAGGCGGACCCATGCTCCATCATAAGTAGAAGGGCTAACGACTATAAGACCTTTTTTCTTCAAGCTTTTAATGATGTGGGACAGTCGTGAATGATTTATGTCAATTTTACCGGGCAAACTAGCCAAGTCTTCTTCGCCGTTGTCTCTTACTCGTCGCAGGACTGCTTCATAGTCTTTTGGTAAATCAATGACGCTTTGTATAGTCATCTTGTTTTCCTTGGTTAACATAAGCGAGTATGTACCACTAACTTTAAAAAGAGCTGAAAGACGCCCAATTTTACAAGACGTTTTTATATACTTCGAGGGTTTGCTCGGCCATGCGCTGCCAAGAATAAGAATTGGCAACCGAGTTGCCACGGGCAATTAGGTGTTTGCGCAGTGCCTCGTCATCCAGAACTTTCTTGATAGATTCGGCCATTTCTTCTACATTCAACGGGTCAAAATACTCGGCGGCGTCTTTATAGACTTCGGGCAGGCAAGTGGCGTTACTAGATACAACGGGCGCGCCGTGTTGCATAGCCTCTAGCCCAGGCAAACCAAAACCCTCGCTTAGACTGGGGAATACATAGGCCGCGGTGTGTTCGTACAGCCAGCGCAGCTGACCTTCAGATACAAAACCGGTGAAGATGACATTAGTAATTGCTTTGGCACGCACCTTTTTTTCGATTCGTTTATACAAAACATCTTTTTCCCCAGTCAGTACAAGCCGTAGTCCAGGATTTTCTTGTCGTAGTAGCAAAAAAGCGTCAACCAGCCGATCTAGATTTTTGTGAGGCTGTGGCCGCCCAACATACAAAATGAACTGCGCGCTGTCGTCTAGTCCTTCGACTGGCTTAGGGTCTTCGATAATTTTATCGGCCGCTTCGTAGGTAACGTTAATCTTACGGCTATTAATTCGGGCAAATTTGGCAACGTCGTTTTTAACAAATTCAGTCGGCACAATAATCGCCACAGATTTATGTGCGACAATTTTATTCACTAACTTGTATACCTGCTGTTTGATGGTAAATACTAGTCGATTTTTAGCCGGATTTCTAAAACGGGTGGTTGTCAAATCATGCACGGTAGTAACTACCTTACCGCGGTACAAAATCGGCTGCTGTGCCATAGCAAAATGAACCAGATCTGGCTTTAATTCTCGGAGTTGCTTGAGCAAGCCAATCTGCTCAGCAAAGGTGAATTCCTTATAGGGACAGGCAACTTTCGTAAAGCGTTTATTGGTCGGCCGCCATTCATCGAAATCTTTAGGTTTTAGCAAGACAGTGTACTCATTAGAGGTATCGATCTTTTGTAAATAGTGCAGTAGTCGTTCTACATAGCGCCCGGTACTCGTCCGCAGCTCCCGCCCGTCAATTACAATATGTTTCACGCAGGTTTTCTCCCTATAAGTTGCCACCATTTTCTTCGAAGGTGGCGTAACTTAGTAGCGTTGGGTGGTAAATCATAGATCAGGATAGAACGGATATAATTATTGCTAACTTTTCGGTTTTTTTGGATGTTACTACGTTGGAACAGCTTTTTTGGGAAAAGCGTCAACATTCTCAAGAAGCCTTTTATGGCATACCAACCCTGCCCACGCTTCACGGCACTCATAAAAAAAAGGAAATAGGCCAGTTTAAAACGAAGTGACATAGCAGGTAGCAACCGAAGCGGAACATTCTTCCAAAAAAGCAAGGGTAAATTCTTCATGGTTTGATACGTCGTAAAACCCTTAATTTTACTACTGGTCGCACCAATCTGATGATAAGCAATTGCCCGAGGCACGTAAGCTACCTTCCAACCACTAAGCTGGGCGCGAAAGCTCAAATCGACATCTTCGTAGTAAGCAAAAAAGTCCTCGTCAAACAATCCAATTTGACGGAACATTTCCGCCCTGTACATACTAGCCCCTCCCGTGGCGGCAAAGATATCTTGGCTTTGGTTATACGCTGTACCTACTTTTTCACCTCTAGCTTTTGGGTACGGTAACCCCCATGATGTATATGTATCTCCCGCGGAGTCAAAATATTGCCCGCTTTGGTCTAAAAATTTGCCAGTAACTATGCCAACTTTTTTGCTATGGTTAAGCTTGTCAACGAGTTCTTTTACCCAGTGCCTATCGGCCACAGCGTCATTATTAAGTAAGCCAATAAAATGTGCCTCAAGCTCTAAAGAACGCCTAATGCCGAAATTAACCCCACCAGCAAACCCGTGGTTTTTATCTTTTTTTATAATCTCTATTGTCGGGAACTTCTTTTCTATTAACTCCAAAGACCCATCACGGGACCCATTATCAACAACAATAATATGCCCGGGCAGGGATTGGCTCAGTAGAGACTCTAAGCAGGCTACGATGGAATCTTTGCCATTCCAGTTCGGTATAACTATACAAACATCGGTATTTCTCATACAGTAACATTGTATTACATCTTTATCAGATGGAGCCAATAGAATATAATAGTAAGTAGAACAACCCATGGAGCATATTTTTACAAAGAAGAATAAAGCACTAGTTAGTGAATTGGTGCGAACTGATTTCAAGCTGCGGTATCAAGGCTCTGCACTGGGCTATGCCTGGGCACTACTTCGACCACTTCTGCTTTTCGTTATTCTATATGTTGTATTTGTAAAGTTCTTAAAGCTGGGGACAGAAGTTCCCCACTTCCCGGTCTACCTACTTTTGGGCATAGTTATATGGAATTTTTTTAATGAAATGACGGTCCAAAGCCTAGGCTCAATCGTTGGTCGAGGAGATTTGATTCGTAAGATCCGTATACCTCGCTGGATAATAGTGTTATCTAGCAGCATTTCTGCCTTGATAAACTTACTTTTAAACCTCGTGGTTGTAGGTGTATTTTCGTTTATTAATCATGTGGACTTGCTTAGTAGCACTTTATGGCTACCGCTGATTCTTCTGGAAGTTTACATTTTCGCTCTTGGGATATCTCTTTTTCTTTCAGCTTTCTTTGTTAAGTATCGTGACGTCGGCTATATATGGGAGGTTGCTTTACAGGCAGGTTTTTATCTAACGCCCATCCTTTACCCGCTGGCGCGGATTACGAATCTTACTTTTCAAAAATTAATAATGATTAACCCGCTGGCGCAAGCTATCCAAGATGCCCGGTATGCGGCAGTTACCCACCAGACCAGAACTATTTACCAAGTTTTTGACGGGGGCTGGTATCAATTTATCCCGTACATAATCACGGCGGCGGCTTTGGTCGGCGGTCTGCTTTATTTCAAATCCCAAGCTAAATACTTTGCGGAGAATATCTAATGAGTGCCAACGATCCAACAGATGTCGCTATTCATGTTCAAGATGTCGGTAAAACATTTAAGCTTCCACACGAAAAAAATAGCTCAATAAAAAGCGCAGCTGTCAATTTCTATAAACGCAAAAAGGGTTACGAGCTACAAAAAGCACTAAATGACGTTTCGTTTGAGGTAAAAAGGGGAGAGTTCTTTGGCATCGTTGGCCAAAACGGTAGCGGCAAGAGCACTTTGCTTAAACTACTGGCCGGCATTTATACGCCGTCTTCCGGTACAATCAAAATTAACGGTAGTTTGACACCATTTATTGAACTTGGGGTAGGGTTTAACCCTGAACTGACAGGCAGAGAAAACGTATTTCTCAACGGTGCCCTCCTGGGCTTTAACCGTAAAGAGATGCAAGCAATGTACCATGACATTGTTCAGTTCGCCGAAATTGAACGTTTCATGGATCAAAAGCTCAAAAACTACTCATCTGGTATGCAAGTGCGCCTGGCATTTTCTATAGCCATTCGAGCCCAAAGCGATATATTAGTTTTAGACGAGGTTTTAGCTGTAGGCGACGAAGCCTTTCAGCAAAAATGCTTCAACGTATTTGAAAAATATAAGGCGGATAAAAAGACCATTGTGCTTGTAACTCATGATATGGGCACAGTAG
>CAYIDS010000016.1:7421-8376 GCA_964362185.1 uncultured Saccharimonas sp. (SeqCode) | reverse complement strand
TATTGTTGGTTTGCCTCTGAAACGTGTCGCAACGTTCGCCGCCATAATTGTGGTTGGGGCAATTTTAGCAATTTCAAGCACACCGTACCGTAGAGATCGCCTACTGACTTTTTTGCACCCTCAACGAGATTGTCAAAACGCGGGTTATCAAGCCTGCCAGGCCCTGGTGACGATTGGTTCTGGTGGGCTGTTTGGCAAGGGTCTAGCTCACGATGTGCAAGCCTATGGCTATCTGCCAGAGGCAGCCAACGACTCGATCTTTGCTATTGTGGCCGAAAAATTCGGATTTATCGGGGTTAGCGCGCTACTGTGCTTGTTTATGGTGTTCTTCACGCGTTTAAAGAACATCATGGTGCGAGCACCAGATGACTTCAGTCGTCTTTTGGTAGTTGGTATATTGGCGTGGCTTAGTACCCAGACTTTTATCAATGTTGGTGCCATGATCGGTCTTTTGCCGCTCAAGGGTATCACCTTACCATTTATTAGCTATGGTGGTACTAGCGTGGTGTTCGTGACAGCCGCGGTCGGTTTGGCATATAACATTTCAAGGTATACTGCGTACAGAGTACATAGCAGTGCGGAAAGGGGAAGCTATGACGATTCTAGTCAGCGGCGGCGGGACGGGCGGCCACGTCACTCCTATCTTAGCCGTCGCGTATGAGCTAAAGAAGTTAAATCCCGATTGTCGAATTATCTATGTCGGAGAACGTGGTGGCAAGTTTCAGTCACTGTTAGTTGATCACTCCGCGATTGACGAAGTGCGTACGATTTTTGCTGGTAAATTCCGTCGTTATCACGGTGACTCATGGCTAAAACGAATAATTGATTTTAAGACCCTGTGGCAAAACATTCGTGACGTTCCTTTTGTAGTTATTGGTATTTTCCAGGCTATGAGTTTAGTTAGACGCATCAAACCAGATGTAATTTTTCTAAAAGGCGGGTCCGTAGGGGGGCC
>CAYIDS010000016.1:0-7411 GCA_964362185.1 uncultured Saccharimonas sp. (SeqCode) | reverse complement strand
GCCCAAAAGATACCTTTTGTGACACATGATTCAGATTCAGTTCCCGGGCTCGCCAACCGCATCGTTAGTCGCTGGGCAACCTTGCATGCTACTGGCATGCCAACCGAATATTATTCGTATCCAAAACAAAAGACTTACTATGTTGGTGTGTTGGTAGGTGGGAAGTACCACTATGTCGATGAAAACCAACAATCGGTCTACCGACGTGAGTTGCAATTACCAGAAGATGGAAAAATACTATTGGTAACCGGCGGTAGTCTAGGCGCACTGCGGCTCAACAAAGCCTTTGATAGTATTGCCCATGCGCTACTAGAAAAGTTTCCCGATTTGTCCATTGTCCACCAAGTCGGTAAAGGTAACCTGACTAAGCTTCCTAAAAGCGACGATCCGCGCCTTGTCAAACTTGAGTTTATGGAAGGCATGTATCGCTACACTGGAGCGGCCGACGTGGTCGTTACCCGTGCCGGGGCAAATACGCTAGCCGAACTGGGTGCCCAAGGCAAAGCTTGCGTGGTGGTGCCAAATCATCAGCTAACAGGTGGTCATCAGCTCAAAAACGCCGATTATTTGTTACAAAATAATGCCGTTTTAGTCATCGACGAAAAATCGTTTAGCAAAGATACCAGCCAGCTACAGTCTGCTATCGAAAGGTTACTGCAATACCCAGTAATTCGGTTTAAGCTAGCCCAGACGCTAAGGAGCGTAACCAAGATTGACGCGACAAAGGAGTTGGCTGTTTTACTACTAAAAATAGGAACAGTTTAGATATCGTTTATGTTTGCTAAAAGACAAAAAAAGCAACCTCGTCGGCCAGGTCAACCTCCCAGCGGTTCACCAGTCTTTTCATATTACAACAACCGACCAGCTGACATCAGAAGTGCCACTCAACGTAAACGAGGCTCTTTTCCGCTCAACCAATCGCGACGCGTTGTTATAAAATACCACCTTCATCGTTTACCAAGCTATGTTGCCAGCTTACTTGTCGGGGGGTCGGTTTTGTACACGTTAACATTGCAAACTCAGCCAAAAGTTTTAGTTGGCAGGTCTTCCGGTAACAACACGTTATTACGCAGTTCTGACACTTATCAAGTAGCCATTTCTGGTATATTAAGCAGTTCTTTTTTTAACAAAAACAAGCTAACTATAAATACTGAAGCTATCGCTCAAAAGATTCGGTCAATGTTTCCTGAGATCCAAACAGCAACTGTCAGTATACCCTTGATTGGTAGGCGGCCAATCATTGGTCTTGACCCCGCCGAACCGACGCTGTTATTTAACAGTAGTAAGTCTGGTTCGTTTGTTATGGGTAGTGATGGCAGGTTACTGATAGGCACAGCCGATTTGGACAAGGGTAGTCCACTACCAAAGTTACCAACCCTGCAGGACGACAGTGGGATAGCGGTAGAGCAGGGCAAGCAAGCCCTACCAAAGGAAAACGTTACATTTATTACAACAGTATTATTCCAACTATCGTCAAAACAGGTTGGGGTAGAGACCATCCAATTACCAGCAATACCAAATGAAGTTCGGCTGAGGCTTAGTGGGTCTAACTATTATGTTAGGTTTAATTTAGCGGGGGATGCCCGCATCCAGGCAGGTGCCTTGCTGGCCGTGCGTGGTCGTCTTCAGGGTCAAAACATTACACCAGCCGAGTATATCGATGTTAGAGTAGAAGATAGAGCTTACTACAAGTAAACAGCACCCCTCCCTCCCATAGTTCGTATTTTGTTCAGGTATGTAATAGTTTTGTTGGGCGTACAAAAAACATATACAAACAACAAAGTAGGGAAATGTCAAAATCATGCAACAACACCCGGGTGGGGAAATAAACATACAAATACATAGAAGCATGAAAAAGCAAATGTTTTCACGGCGTAACTGTGGATAAGTCAAATGGTGTCAAATAACACCATCGGCACTTCTGGAAGCAGAGCTTAGTTAGCAAGGGCGCGAGTTAGCTAGTAGCAAGTATCAAGGGAGAACAAGCGCGTAAATATTCAAACCTACCGAACTCGGTACTAAAGTCCCCTGTAGAAGAGGTAATGCTAATCAACTAAGGCAGAATATGCCGCGTCGCAAAATATACATTGTGCGACGTTGTGTTTCTGTAGTTATGTTTCTCTGCTGCTTCTTCTGCCTGCCGGTTTTTCTATAAACTAAATTTATTATTTACTTTCCCTACCACTACTCTACGCTCCTGCTATAGAGTCATGTACTTTTACGTGGTCTTGCCCATAAGCACGACAAGTTAATCGTGTTCGCAAAATGTTCATTTTTGTTTTTTATCATAAATAGGTCGCGCTAAGCTAGATTTGGTGAATAAAATCTGGTACAACCTGCTTCAACTTGCCTGCTGTATTGTCCTGGGGCTGGAGAATAATGTGTGGTTGGGCCTGTATTATGTCCTGGGGGTGAGCCACGGCGTAGAAATACATACTAAGACCACCAAGGCCGAGTCCAATCATCAACACACAAAGTACATCAATGATGCCCCTGAAAGGATTACCAAAAAATTGAGTCGTTGTGTCCATGCTACTTCCCTGTTACGCAGTATATTATAACACGTAATGTCCAAATAAACTAGGTATATTAACAAACTGATCTGTACCGCGCTGGAAGTACAAAAGTCCTATCTACACAACCTACGCACTTGAGCTTCATATTCGATTTATCCGTGAGAAACAGACCAAACCGTACAAAAGGTACGGTGCAGGGAGTATCGCAAAGGAAAATCGGATATGGAGCCAAGAACACCAATGGGGTGCCAAGCTTTGCTTGGTAGCAGATTGCTGTGATGCGTAGGCTGTGATCTATTAGTTGGCCAGAGTATAGGTGGCTTTGGCAACGCGTTTGAACTGTTGCTTGCCCTGCAAGTTCAAAAGAATAGTTGTCTCTTTGACGTAACGACTCTTCAGGACGCGTTTGACGATTTCATCACGGTGCAAAGGTTCTTTTGCCTTCTTCAGTACGTCTGTTATGATGTCGGCTACCGTACCCTTTTCGTAACCCCATTCTTTGAGAGCGTAGATGCCCCGCCCTATCAGGATGAACCTTTTATCTTTAATGAGTTCGTTGTGGATTGCCTGAGTGGTGACGTCCTTGCGTTTGAAAGAGCTGTCTTTGATGGCTTTGGCAATCACATTCAAGTGCATGTGTTTACCCTGCTCTTTTAGTATGACGTAGATCTTATCTCGGATATTCTTTGGGTTTACCATTGGCCACTTAATGAGACCCCAGCGACCGTTTAGACTTGCTAGGTGCTTACTGGTGCCAGCCAGTGCTTTGAGGTGATTGACATCTGTGCTATTGATTGTCTGGGCGACTGCTTCAATGCTAACGGGTTCACCAATTTTGCTGATGGCGTCGATGATGTTAGCTACCTGGTCTTTGAGCTTCTTTTCGTTGTGGAACTCACTTTGTCCAACCGAGTGATAAAAATTATCATTATCGTCTATTACGACTAACTTGGGGGACAGTAGCGCCAAAAAGGACACGCGTGCTTGGTCAACGCGGCTATTATCTTTGCTTATCTTGGCACTTAAGTCTTGGATGCGAGCAACATTGCCCATAGCCGAGAGGTGTTCCTTAAGCACTTTTTGCATCTCTTCTAAGTGAGGAAGGTTTTTACTGTCAGACGCGGTCTTTAGGCGAATAACAACGGCTTTTTCCAATTGACGAACACGTTCACGAGTAATCCCCAAAAGCTCGCCAATCTGTTCCAGGGTTTCTTTGCGGTCAAACAGACCAAAACGACGCGAAATAATCTCGCGTTCACGTTCGCGGTCAATAGTCTTCAGTATGTCCGTGATGACTTGCTTTATATCGATGGTAGATTTTGACGTTTCAGCCATGTGTTCGCATCCTTATTTCATTAATACTACGACGAATGTTGTTATTACTTTACAACAAATTATTTTATAAGTCAAGCATTATTGTGCTATAAGTTATTGTAGCACGAAATTGCACGTCGTGCTTACATGTGCAGTGGCAATATTACTACACTATTGACGTGACAAGAGGTCAAAATGTGGATAAATAGCTACTCCGGCCGCCCCGCCAAGTCGATTTTGTACGTATTTAAGATGGACAGACATTGTTCAATCGGCTTTTTCTGCCAAAGTTTGTGACGCGTGGCCCCCAGCAATTGCCAAAAAAATCATAGCCGACAAAAAAGCGGCGTCCATATCTATATAGAAGTGCAACAACAGATAGATAAATGGCGCGACGAGCAGATTAGTAGTAAGACGGTGCCTGATAACTCGACCAAGCTTGATAAGAAAAATCAGCCATAAAGCTGATCCGACTATCCCCAATTCTACCAAGTAAGTGATAAAAGCCGTGTGGCTATTCTTTGATGGCACCACGACGGCGGTCTGCTCGCTTAAACCAACGTACGCGTAGCTACCGATACCCGAGCCAAATATTGGACGTTGCCACCAACTCTTTATCCCAGCCACAACGTACTCTCGCCTGTCATTTGTCGTTACGGAAGTGTTACGGACATACCCATAACGGATTGGATTAGAGGTAGCCAGCAAAGAAATCGCTATCAGCAAGCCACATAAAACTAGTAAAAGCATCGGACGGTGTTTGTTAGGCAGTCGGACAAACCAGTGAAATAAATACCCCAAACCAAACAGTAATAAAAGAATTATGGCTCCTCTGGAATAGGTTAAGATTGTGGCTAGTAATATAACCGCTACATATATGTAATGAAGCCAGTTTGGACCAAGTCGGCGCCCAATTAGTAGACCTACAACTAGGTACACTAGCACCGCGGCCAAGATACCGGACGAAACATTGATTGGCAAGTTAAGCAAGCTAAGTCTTTGCTCACCGCCCAAGAAGTACATAACTATGGAAACAAAAGACACTATTATTGCTGATAAGACCAAGACGTGATGCAACCAAACACTTAACCTTCTACTGCCTAAACTGTTGGCGAACAAAAACACCAAAAGCGCGTACAGCAAAGGTACGAAACTGTGTATTGCGGTAGGTGAATAGCTCCAAAAAATACTCAAAAAGCTATAACCCACCAGTAGGGCTACAATCCCCAAAAACTGATTATCTGATCGCCTGTAAAGCACCCATATTAACGGCGCCGTACTCACCAGCAACCAAGTACTGTTTATAGTGTGCGGAAAAACTAGACCAAGAACAAAGTTAGCGACGATTAAGCCAATATTAAAAAGGTCTAAGCGGTTTCGTTGCATAAGACCTCTTGCAAAATAAATCCATAGCCCAGAACGTGCCCTTTTTGTCCAAAACATAAAGTAACAGCTTCGCAACGTAACTACTGTTACGCTTTGTCACTATTACTTTGTTTTGATCAAAAATCATCTCTTTCTGACTCTATGGCTTATTCTGCAAGAGGTCTTTAGTTTCCAACGGGCGAAGCGTTACTAACGACCTTGTAGCCAGTCAGTGTTTTACTGACATCAAACTTGTTAAAGTCAGTGGTTGACTTACAGCTGGTGGTTGACTTGGTGATAGCGGTATTACACAGCGACACATTTGTTGAGGAAGGTAATTTATTAGCAGATTTTAGCCCACCGTAGTAGCCGTAATACGGGTTGTAATCATCGTAGTAACTGTAGTATTCCTCGAACCTATCAACGTAATCGAGCCTAACCGTACCGCTTCTAACATAGACCGTGTATGATTGAGACCAGTGCGAAACTTGATTGTAGTACCTCACGCAGAGGTCGTTCATGCCTTTTTTATAAAGCGTTCCAAGCGTACCCTCGACGATTTTAAGATTCTTGGCAGGTTGGGTTGGGTTGAAGTTAGCCGCGTTACGGATGACTAACGCGATCTTGGCAGACCCTGAACCAGCCGTGATGTCTCTTATCCTGAAGCAAGCTATAGCCTGACCAGTGTATCCATAGTAGGGGCTGTTATAGTCCACGCCACTGGCATAGATATAAGGTCCCATCCAAGTCGCCGATGAAAAGCCTGTTGCCTGATTTTTGGCGGGGTCACTTTGCCAGACATTGTTATTAGCACTTTGGAAAATCAACTTGCCATTTTGGTGACAAACTAACTGTTTGCTAATGCAAGTATCTTTATTTGTGTTTATTTTGCCGTTCCAGAAATCTTCTTGCATGCGTATTGTTGACCAGTAAGTGCCGTAGTAGCTCCCGTTGCTGGGGGTGTAGGCAAAACTCATTATTGTCCCGGCCGTAGCCACGACAGCAAAGATGGCGATGCCCAGTATGGTATAAAACTTTTTTCTTGTTTTTGGGTTTACTTTTTGGGGCTGTGGCATTTGAGGTTCTGTATTTTGTATGATTTCATCCATAGAGGTTCGTCCTTTGTTTAAGGGTTAATCTGACCCTAAGTATATAGAGGGGATGTCAATAGTCAACTTGCTTGTGGATAAAGAATACGACTTAATATAATTATGAAATGGCCACAAGCAGGTTGTTTTTACGCTCAGGCGCAATAACTTCTTGCTTGTGGCAATAATCTAGGAGAGGCAGACGCGCCTACTTGAATTTGGGGCGATTCCCAAATCTACTTTATCCTAGACTAATCGTCTTGAGCTGTTGCTAGTGATCTTTAGGATCGCAGCTGAGCATAGTTCGCTCAAATGTACGACCGATGGGACCACTGGCTTTGTAGATGCCGTACCCGAGCCACCACAGGCCGAAATGCGTAATAGTGGCTAGTACCAAGCACCCAAAGGTGTAAATCAGACCAGCGATGGTACCACTCAACAAAGTTGTTCCCCACCACAGGACAACCACTGCCACTGCTTCGACTATAAAGCTTTGTAGCGGGTGCCTAGGTGAGGAGTAAGGGCTGGCGATCATTACCGTAATGCCCGAAGTGATGGTTGAACCAATAATAACCGCCCAGATACCACCAATTTCGATCATCCAAACCCCTGCGGCACCAAATAGTAAACCCCAAGTAATTGCTACGCCAATCGCGTCGCCATCAGTTTGGATGTTGGTGTTTTTGAACTTTTCGACAATTCTGTTGAAGTTCAGTGCAAGCCACACCAATAGAGCCACCGGGACGACCATTACTATGGGGTCTATCAGTTTGGGTAGTGTGAATGACAGCGTTCGGTAATCGTCCCTTATCGCGCTTAGACGAATCGAGTCGGTAGCTGGCAGTTTGCCCTTGATTATACAGAATGCTCCGATGGCAGTGTAGGCCATAACCGAACTCAGGATACCCCAACGAAACATCAACTTGCGGGTGCATTTACCAAACATGGGTAGTTCCCCTTCCCTCAAGACAAAAGTACAATCGAAAATCTTTCGATCAACAAAAGTTATATCACAATAATCACAAATTGCCTATCAAGTACCAAGAAGTTTCTTTTCACTTTCGTCGTTTACGACTCGTCAGAACGAATCAATATTCGTTGAGTGAATATTTGGAGGAAATTAGAGGT
>CAYIDS010000015.1:0-8403 GCA_964362185.1 uncultured Saccharimonas sp. (SeqCode) | reverse complement strand
GAGCTGCGAAGCATCAACGTGTTTGCTCAGTACGCCTTGCTCATCAACTGAAGCAGCCAGTGCCAGGCGCATTAGAGAGCGAGGGATTTCTGTTATTGGTTGCTTTGACTTGCTATCTGGATACTGAAGTTGCAAAACGTCGTAACGATCACGAAAAGCTGGGTCGAGCACATTACGGTGCTGGTAACGAGCCGAAGCTTCGTTGGCGGTGGCAAAGACCACAAATCCGGGCTTGATTTCGAAGCTAGAGCCACCGTTTTCTTGGAGCATGACGCTTTGCCCCGGACGACGTAGCAAAATGTCTTGCAAACGCATGACCACTGGTTGATCGCCAATGTTGGCTTCATCAAGTATAACGGGACGCCCTTCTAGCATAGCCTGGGTTAGCTTACCTGGTTTGAAGGCAAATACACGGGTATCTTTGTCTTGTTCCATCTGACCAATGAACTCGTTGCTCATCATGTCACCGTGACCGGATATAATAATTGGCTCTTTTTCGGCGTCCCATAGACCGGCTACAAACTTGGCAGCCTGCGTTTTAGCAATACCTTTATCACCAACCAGCAGGGTTGGTTTGCCATCAAGCAAGTTACCAACTAGGCGATCAACGACCTGGACCATCTGATCGTCAAACAGCAGACCGTGTTCAGCAAGGGTTTTATGATCAACCGCCGCTTGAGCCCGCAGGACTGCTTCCTGTGAAGCCCCCGAGGCTTGTTCGTGAGCAGCCTCATCAGCTGCATTCAGTCTTTCTTGATAATGCGTAAGCTCTGCGTCAGTAAACGGGCGACCATCTCTTGTTGCACCTAACATGCCATGCCAGAGATTGAGTCGAGCAGAGAATACATTGTTGTAGCTTGTGGCAAGCTCGGCTACCGTTTCGCGCTCAGGATCATTTTTGGTTCGCTCAAGAAGCGTGCCACACAGTGCGCCACCAAGGGCATTTACAAGATCCGAATTCCGAAGCTCACCTTCGCCGTTAAGCGTAGGGTTAAACGTAATACCATCTGACTCCACACCAAACATAGCTGGTACGTTACAGCCCGCCTCATCAATCTCTACCGCAACACCTTGAGCCCGTAAGGCTTCACAGTATTGTTGGCATGCAGCGCTTCCTGCGCATTCTAAACTCATAACTTTACAAGTTTAACATTTTATGCTACTATTGTCAACAATTCTGGAGAAGAAATGACCAGCCCCGAGATTGAATCACTACAACCACAATTAGACCACTATGCGCTGGAACGAAGCGTCCACCAGCTCGGTCTTTTATATGGGGTGAGTGGCTTGCAAGTTGCCATTAAACACGGAGCAGGCACAAGTTGTTCCGCTACCGAATCTGGACTCATTGTTACTATTGATCCAAAGCAGGTGGTCGAGGGTGACGGACGTGACATGAACAGCCCGGAGTATGGGCACACGACTGTGGAGATAAACGCCCTATTTATGACTGCCCATGAACTAGGACATGCCAAAGATTTCCTTGATCCTGCTTATAGACTTGATGCGACAAGAACCGCCGATCGAGCGTTTTTTGACTGCTTGATCGACGACACCGTCATAGATAAACGGAATCGTCGTGTACCTCTCTTTGACTCCAAGGCTGATGCTGTCTATGCCCACCAACTCCCTCAGGATCTCACTGAAATGCCCAAGCATGTCCAGCTCATGTATGGGATTCGTATAACCAACGTCGTAAATAACCCCGAACTACAGATGAGCCCAGAAGTTGAAGCGATTATGACTGATCTTACAAACTTTGAGCGAGACGGAGCAACTTTTGATATCCCTGCCGTTCTCACCGATCCACGCACGTCGTTATCTGAACGTCGTCGGATTGCCAACACCTTTATCCTGCCGCACTATGAGGCGCTACTCGAGCAAGACAAACAGGATAAGCAGGATGGCCAGGGCGAAGGATCACCACAAGATGGCAATGGTAACGGTGACTTCCAGGATGCCTACAGCCAATATGAACAAGCTGTACATGGACATAGAGGTGAGGATGGTCAGCCACCACACAGTGATGGCACTCCAGATGATAAGGTAGAAGGTGCCGGTCATGATGATCTCGCTCAAAAACTTGCCGAAGCTTTGAAAACCAAAGCTGACAACGACAAGCAAGCCAAAGAGTCTGCCAAAGCTGCTGCTCAAGCGTCCGGCAAACAGGACGAAAACGGCGAGGCACAAGACAATGAGGCACAATTATCTGAACTAGCCGGGACATTGGCTGGCGAGATGAAGCTCAGTCAAGGTGACGCCGAAAGTTACGTAAATTCACTAGATAGATGGGCGCCGACCATCAAGGCAGTCTCCGATGTGTTTATGGAACTTGCGGCTCCAGCTGGTACTATTCGCAGCCCCCGCTACAAACGGGGAGCACGTACTGAAGGTGTCCGACTTCACCCTAAAATGATGGCCAGTGTTGCTCTACAGCTTACCACCGACCAAGAACAAGCTATTTGGCAACCAATTGTGCGTGAGGCTCGTCGTCAATATGTAACGTTTGGTGGTCTCGATGTTCACTTGTTAGTTGACGTTAGTGGCTCAATGCAGGGGTCCAAAGCGCAATGTGCTGCCGACACTGCACTATGCCTTATTGAAGGCCTCCAACTAGCCCGTCACAAAGTAGCCAGAGAAGCTGGCCAGTACCACCAACCAGATGTACGCACCCAGGTTATTGCTTTTGGCTCTGGCACTGAGGTTATTAGCCCGCTTTCACATACACCCAGTGGACAACATAAAGGTAAGACCTACTCAAACCTACTGCGACCAAACAGTAATTCGACACTTGTAAATGGTGCTCTAGAGCGTGTTGTAAAGGCGTCGCAAGAGAAACCAAAACGGGACGTTATCGCCATTATTATTAGTGATGGTATCTTCGGCGATCACAGCTCCGCACTTCAGACAATGGCTAAAATGCCCAGATCTGCCTACGTGTCGCACTTAGTTATTGGTGGCCAGGCAAGTAACTCCATTACAGACCACACCGAAGCAGTAGGTAACCCAAATGATTTGCCGAGCAAACTGTACGGCGTACTGGCAGGCTATATTCGGTGAACTCGTTAGCGGGAAGAATACTGTCTCTTAAATCCTAAATTCTAGACTCAAACGGAGGTTTAACTCCGCTCTGCTTGTAGTTCTGTCGATGCCGCAACAGCCAGCTGGTCAAGTATTGCGTTAACCTCATCTGCCCTGAGGGTTCGTGTGTAGTGGCTCATCCACAAGCGAAGAGTTACGTTTTTGTGATCGCTGTCGTTAACGGCCTGGTAAATCCGCGGCATATCTAAGTGATAATAGCTATTTTCTAGTCGGTTGTCTGCCAGGTGCGTTAACAGAAACGCATATAGCTCTCCGTACGCCAAACTTGTTGGAACTTTTAGGGTGATGTCTTGTGATACTTTTGGGAATCTTGGCAGTGCTACATACTGGCTAGTACCCCGAGCGAGTTTTAGCAACTGGGCTACGTCCAGCTCAAAGCCAGCGATAAATTCGGGCAATTTTAGGCTACGCCGGGTGCTCGCCGAAAACTCGCCAATCTCGCCTATAAATTCGCCACTTTTGGCTCGTATTATGGCGGTGCGACTCTTGTCAAACGGGGCTATGGCGGCTTGGCTGATACTCAATTTTGGCTGATGATCTTTTGCAGGATCAAAGACCGCGCTTATACCCAATTGGTCCAAAATCACATCAACATACTGACGAACAGCGTAGTAGGCGGCTCCTTGGTATTTTCTTGCCGCGGTCTTGTCATCGGCCACAAATACAAGCGCCAACCGCTGATCTTCTAGCGGCAGCCCTTCTTTATCCAAAAAATCTTTGGCGTGCACGGGGTTTATTTCAAATAAAGCGAACTCGTTATCTACACCACGGACACGATCACTTTTTAGGTTGATGTGCACTTTTTCTAGCAAGCTAGGCAGTAAACTCAATCTATAATATTGCAAATCTGGGCTCAGCGCATTACTCAATTTAAAAGCATCATCAGGGCGTTGACCAACGCGTTCAAATAGATTGCCGTGCACAAAACTGTAGGTCAGTAGTTCATTGGCGCCAACTTTTGCCAACATATCCCGTAGCTTATCTTTAAAGTCTAAAATTTCACTACGCTTGGCAGGTTTGATGTTTCGAACCGGCAGTGCCAGTGGCAGATGGTCGTAACCATACAGTCGGCCAATTTCCTCGACAATGTCCTCTGGTATTTCTATGTCGGTTCGCCAAAATGGCGCCTGTACATGCAAGCGTGTTTTGGCGGCGGGTACGTTTTTGATCTTAAACTCTACGTTCTCTAGTAGTTTTGACATGTCCTTGAGTGATAATTTGGTACCCAGGCGAGCGTTCACGAAATCAGCCGATACAGCCACTGATGGGTTTTGTTTTTTGTGGGGGTACGAATCGATCGGACGACCAATTGAGCTGGAACCAACGCATAGCTCCCTCACCATTTGAATTGCATAATACAAAATCGGGGCGCACTGCCTGGGCGACTGACCCTTGTTGAACCGCGTCACCGCTTCGCTAAAAATACCATGCTCCATGCTGGTTTTACGAATGTTGTACATATCAAAGTTAGCGCATTCTATGATGATGCGTTTGGTATTTGCGTCAATTTCTGAATTATTACCACCCATAACACCGCCGAAGGCGATGGGTTTGTCTTGGTCGCAAATTAGGATGGCTTCTGCCCTTGGCTCAATTTCTTTGCCGTCCAGCAGTGTCATCTTCTCGCCCTTTTTGGGGTTCCTAATTACAATGTTGGCTCGTCCATTAACGGCAATCTTGTCAAAATCAAAGGCGTGCAACGGCTGACCACTCATATGCATTACCCAGTTCGTCATATCGACAATGTTGTTGATAGGGCGAATCCCTACCCGCGCCAGACCAACTTGCAGCCACACGGGGCTAGGCTCGACTTTTACGCCCTCAATTGCCAAAGCCATGTAGCGAGGGCAAAGTTTGGGAATCTTATTTTCGACCGCCAAACCTTTTATGACGGTGCTAGTACGCGACGCAAAACTATTTTCTTTGACATACCAATCTGGCGACTTAAATGTTTTGTGAGATATGCCAGCTACTTCGCGGGCAACACCAAGTTGTCCAAAGCAATCTGGTCGGTGAGTGAACATTTTGTTTTCTATGTCTATCACGTAGTCGTCAAGCCCGTATAATTTTTTGAAAGCCGTGCCTGGCTTTGCCAAATCTTTGCCAACTTCTTCGACTCTTATCTCTAGTATTCCATCATGATCATCGCTGATGCCAAGTTCGTGCAGGCTAGCCAACATACCGTTGCTCGACGTACCCCGAATATCACGCGCGTCCAAGATAAATGGATCCTTATCAAGCGTGTTAGGTACTGCCACGCCGGGCGGTATCCATGCCGCTAGCATGCCAGCCTTTACATTCGGTGCACCGCAAACAACCTGCACCAAGCTACGAGACCGACCGCCCTGCTTGCTGGCAGAGCCAGCAACTCTGTCGGTCTGCTGTGCATTTCCGCCCTCTTCGCTGTGTTGCTCAATCAAAGTACTTCTGCGTACATTTCCTTCCGCTACTCGCTCAGATGACGAAAATGCATCAGCTCTCGGAGCTTGGATAGAAGATGTACGTGCTACATTTTTTGTTACCCCTCCATCGTCAATCAAACAAACGTGCAGTTTGTCGGCATTTGGGTGCTTTTGGCAGGTAACCACTTTGACCACCACGATGCCGTCATAACGTGGCCCCCACTGCACAACTTCCTCAACCGCCCCAAGTTGTGCCCCAATTTTTTCCACTAGCTTGTCTACGGGCATGTCTAGTCCTTGCCCACCAAACTGCTTCATCCAGTTAATACTTACTTTCATACTTTTATCCTGACAAATATCATTTCGTGCGCTTCTTCCTTCGCAATATCTTTCGCGGCCAGTTTGGTTATCGTCATGTGATTTGCCTTTCTCGACGATTACGTGCGGCATAGGCAAATTGATTAAAATAACGCTCTAGTGAATCATCTGGATGGTCAGATTCGACCGATATTACAAACTCATTTCGTGCTGCCTTAAGTTCTTTAACCCGAGCCGTCCAGCCTCGCTCTATCCAAATTTCTTCAGTTAGATCGAAGAGTTCTAAGCCTTGGTTAATTGCGCCTTGTTTGCGATCATCCATATTCGTTCGCATTGCATTATACATACGCCCAACCTCTGACCCAATATTCCCCATTTGATTGAACAAATCTAACTTCTCCCAACTCTCTCGAAGGCTAAGATACCTTTTATTAACTTGTTTCATCATTTAACCATTTCGCGATTTTTTTATAATAATCCTGTATTTGTGCTGATGTTACATCGCTTTCATAGAAACCGTGCTTAAAGCTTGGCGCCTGCCAGTAATCAGCCTCAAAAGCTTCGCCAAATGGCTTTGTGGCAACAGGGGGGCAAACTGTGTCGTATTCATGCGTCACTAACAGCGCTCTACCAGTCACAGAATTAGTGTGGGTGAACAGCCAATGATTTATGTAGTTTTTAGGGTCGTTTCTATACTCTTCCGAGTGCGCGTCTTCCATGCTTCCAATTTTGGTATACAGAGTTTCTTCGGGATAACTGGCTGGTACTCTAAATATTACATTCTGAAATTGGCGAAACTTTGTCAGATAAGCGGCATGAAACCCGCCATAGCTTGTCCCCACTACCGTAATCTTTTTGTTAGGATGATTATCCACAAGCCAGTCAAATGCAGCAACTACGTCTGAAAAGTTGTCCGCGCGCGACAAATCATCAAGCAAAAATGGGCTTTTACCGTGTCCAGCATAGTCTAAAACCAAAGCAGAATAGCCAGTATTGCTTACAAGATATCCAGTAAACTCCTTGTATTTTTCTTTTGTCGATGTAAAGCCAGGCAGAACAAGCAAAACCTGATCTTTTTCGGTAGCGTACCAATCTGCAGCAAGTTCATATCCGGTATTTGGAATCATCACCTCTTGACGTTTCATTTGAATTGCCTCAGAAATTCTAACTTGCCACTATGAAAATGCCTTACATCTTCTATGTTGTGTTTCATCATTACCAGCCTGTCTACACCGCCGCCCCACGCGAAACCAGTATAAGTGGCGGGGTCTATGCCTGCCATCTTTAGTACATTTGGGTGTATCATGCCACAACCCAGTAGCTCAATCCACCCACTTTGGCTACATACATTGCAGCCTTTCTTCTGGCAAAATGGGCAGCTCATGGCAAACTCAAAACTTGGCTCCGTGAATGGGAAATAAAATGGTTGAGTCTTTATGTCCAGCTCTTGTTGGTAGTATTCGCCCAAAAAAGTCTTGAGCGTTGCCAGCAAATGACCAACATTCATACCTTTATCAACATAGATACCTTCAAACTGATAAAACGTGTGCTCGTGCCGAGCATCTAGGTCTTCGTTGCGAAAGACACGGTCAGGTATAAGAACGGCGATGGGATCACCGCCCTCTAAGTTTTTTTTATACTTTTTAAGCATCCTGTTTTGCATGGTGCTGGTGTGTGCGGGAGCTATCAGCCCTTCCGTTGTAACAAACGAGTCGTAGTCATCCCGAGCTGGGTGATCTTTGGGAAAATTCAGGCTGTCAAACATGTGGTATTCGTCGTCTATCTGGCGGGATGGTTCGATATTAAAGCCCATACGATAAAAAATGTCTGAAATCTTGACAATCTCGCTCATTAATGGATGTTTACTACCCTGAACACTCGGTAGTAACTGCGGCTGTTTGCCTTGGGATACGTTAATATCAACCGGTGCACTCACGTCAATTGGAGCCAAGTTGTCAGTAGTTAACTGCCCGCTAGACGCAATTTGTTGGAGTTCTTGTTTTAGTTTATTAATCTCGGCGCCAAGTTCGGCACGCTTGCTTGGTTGCAGGGTGGGAACCAAGGCATAAAGCGCCCTTAGTTCACTGGCGCGCAAAATCGCAGATTTGTCTTCGAGCTTGACCAAACGTTGTTTTAAGACTTTGGCAACTTCCGCAACTTTCGAGTTTTTATAAGTCATCAGTTATCAATTATATAGGACTTTCGCATTTTCGCGTGAATAACAGGGTACATCTATCTATAGCGAAAACTGTTTAGGTTCTTGAGGGGTACCCTTAGGTACACTGAAAGAAGATAGACAGTTTGTAGTTAGATAGATGAAGCCTGTTGACGGGCGAAGGTGCGAATGTCCTATAAAAAACTCACTAATCCCACGTTGAAGCAATCCGATAATTTGACAACAGGGAATTTAGACAATGTGCTATATAATCAACCTAAATGAGGGGTTGCAAATAGATGGGGGAGTTCCTGCCACCAAAGATGCACGAAAAGTGCGCAGTTGTGGGCGTTTCTACCGCTTATTCTGAAGTTAACGCTGCAGACCTAGTATTAGAGGGTTTAGCAGCCCTGCAGAATCGTGGCG
>CAYIDS010000014.1:0-8473 GCA_964362185.1 uncultured Saccharimonas sp. (SeqCode) | reverse complement strand
TATCTCCATCTGTTCAAACTCGCGACTACGAAACACAAAATCACGTGGAGATATTTCATTACGAAAAGCTTTACCCATCTGTGCAATACCAAACGGCAAATCAGGGTAAAAACTATCGACAACGTTTTTGAAGTTGGTAAAGATTCCCTGTGCAGTTTCTGGTCGTAAGTAAACCAGACTTTCATTAGATGCTAGATTACCTTTCTCACCTTCATCATTAACTTCAATGTTTATGTCGTGCTGAGTAGGTCCTATCTGCGTCTGAAACATCATGTTGAACTGTCGAGCTTCGCCAAATGTGTCAGTTTTACCACAGTTTGGGCATTTTTTAGTATCAATTTGATCTTCGCGAAAACGACTTTTGCAATTAGAACACTCCACCAGTGGGTCAGTAAAAGTATCGACATGCCCACTGGCCTGCCAAACTTTTTGGTTCATAAGTATTGCCGCATCCACGCCAAACATATCGTCGCGACTATCTACAAAAGTTTGCCACCACAAATTCATAATGTTACGCTTTAATGCCACGCCAAGTGGACCATAATCCCAGGTACCGCTTAAACCGCCATAAACTTCACTACCCTGAAATACAAACCCACGACGCTTGCACAAGGACACAATGTCATCTAGAGAAACTTCTTTACTCATCTAAGGGGGTATTATAGCTTGTCTGAGATATTTTTAAAAACCAACCTACTATGAGGATTCGGGGATTTTTACTTCTAATGCTTCAAAAGGATTTCCTCGCAAGACCATAATTGTACCCACCCCCATTGCTACGCTGAATCCGCCCATCACTGAAAATAAAATCTTTGAACTTTCCTCGGCTTCATAAATTGTTGCGTCCGATGCGTAGTCTTCTCCTGAAGGAACAAGATATTCCGTTTCGCCAGACTGGTTATCTCTTGTCCAGGTTGTGGGAATTATACATTCTTCTGGAATTTGTTCTGTGGTCATAAATAACGCGGTAGCACCAAGACCATTTGCACAGATTTCTATGTTTTTTTGTTGCTCTGCGGCACTAGGGTCATTGGATTCAACGTAACTAAAAAGTCCAAACAAAGCCCCAAATCCTAACAATGAGGATGCGACTAGCTTTACACCCAGCTTTGGTGTTTTCTCCATATACACTCCTCTACATTAATCTATATTGATCATACAACATTCTACATATTGCACAAGCGATACAATGTCATCTAGAGAAACCACTTTACTCATCTTGTTTAGATTATATCCGAACGGAGGCGCTTAGTATAGTTTTTGCCAGAACAAGTAGTGCGGGTAAAAGTTCTGATGCACCCTGAACTTTAGTCAGTATGGCTGGCTGGCTGGCGCGAATACCCAAACTAAGAAGCTTGATGTGGTTAGCTAGGAACAAGCCATCAGAGTGTGGGCTAAACGCCATAATGTCATAATCAAAACTATAGCTAACGTCGTTTTTTAGCGGCTCGCCTGCCGAATTTGTCCGCAAGTTTGGCGCGTGACCACTAATATGAAGTAACTGCATGGTAAACCAAAATTCTATGATGATTAGTGGCAAATCAAGATCATTGAGTGCCGATAGTGTCGTACGAAGCAGATCAAAATACTCCGTGTCAGCGGCGTCTTCGGTTACTTTATTGGTTCGTTTTAGAAATTCGTAGCCCAGCATGGTTCTGTCAATGTCTTGAACAATCTTGCCAAAGTGCACTTTAAGACGGGAGGACACCAAAGTACCTAAGTCTGACTTACCCCTAATGAAAGTAATCTCGCTGACGCTAAAAAGTTCTATACCGCCAGCTAGCTTGGACGCAAGCTTGCGCACTCCTTTGGCAATCAGGCGAATCTTGCCCTGATCTGGTGTCATCAGGCTGATGATGCGGTCAGCTTCCTGGAAGTCAATTCGATTCAGCACTATCCCAGTAGTTACAATTTGCCCTTTCATACCGCAATAAACTGTGCGGCATTGTCGACTGCCGTGACTAGTCGCTCAAGACTGGTGAGCGGCTTATACAAGTACTCAAAAACGCCCAAACCGTTCAATATATCGATCTGACCAATAAAGGTTTGGCTGGGGATAAAGCTATGAATAATCACGGTAATATTTTGAAGATCGGCGTATGACCTAAGCTCGTACAAAAACTCTATACCACTATGATTGACTAGTTGTGGCTCAAGCACTATAACGTCTGGATTATTATTATCGATGGCGTGTATGGCTGACTGGGCGCCAAAACAATGAATTACTTTGTGACCCGATTGGCTCAGTGCTAATTGATAAGTGCTGGCCAAGATTTTGTCCGGTTCGATAAGTAAGACCTTCATTACACTATTCCTAATCGTAGCTGTTGGCTGAGGATTAACGTGGCTGCCAAACCAGTTAGTTTGTGATGTCTGGCCAGTTTTAAGGGCGAAGACATCGATTGCATGAGCGAATCAGCAATAAATATGCCTGCCCCGCTAGCCGCGCTAGCACCTGGTAGTGGTTGGCGAGCAGTTCCGTACAAGGCCTTGGCGCGACGGAACATATCACTGCTCAAACCCGATTGAGTGCCAAAGATACCCGCCACCAAGCCTTTAGCACTCTTGTGCGCGGCTAGAAGAATTTGTGGTCTTGTCTTATTGTCATGTTGCTGAGCTTCTATAAACGAGTAGCCAAGCATGGTAAATGCGGCCTCCAGATTTTGACGGTTTGTCATTACTGGTCCGTATTTTCCCGCCAAACTAATCTGTAAATCACAGTCATACTGTCCTGCCAGCTGGGACAAGCGATGAGCCGTATCTTGCAACACTGCCGATATCGATACCGGTTCTAGACGTAGTTCGGTCTGCGTCGGTGCAAGGCTTAGTATGTAGCCGTCGATTAATCTCAGAGCCACATCAGCCGTGTAAGCAATATTGCTCTTGAGCGGTTTGCCAAAATTGGCAAATTCAGCTCCTCTTGCAATCTGTAATAGCGGCAGTTTGAGCTGTTCGGCGAGCGCCACCAGGAGACGTTCACGCGGTTCTGAAACTGAACCATTCATGCGACTTTTTGACCCTCTCAATTACTTCTAAGATCTAGTATAGCAGGGCTGCAAATGTGAAATTAGCTACGGCGAGAATGTCAGATTCGCTAAAATAATGTCGTTGAAATCTGTTAGAAATTGTTCGGACTGCGTGGAAATTTGTAACGTTTTATCACGTACTGGTAGCAGGATCATCGTATCTTTTTGACCAAGGTTTATTTCGCCCACAACTACTGAACCTAGAACGTCTTTTACGCGCGGGGCTCGATAGGGAGAAACTTTAATTTTACCACTTTTGACTTTACCTTCGTATTGTTTGATAATACTGCTATAAGGCTGGCTCACCACCTCTAACCTAAGCGCGAAAGCGGTGCTAGACTGAAGACCCGGCACAAAATTGGGGTGAAAGTAACCATCTAGCGGAGTAGTGCCGCTGCCAGCCTCGTTGACGTAAGCACTCCACGTCTTCGGATATTGAATGTCTACGCTAGCGTATGTAGCTGGACCATTGTATCTTTTGAATGGGTTCTTTTCCTTTTCTGTAAACTCTTTGTCTTTTTTTGTGGAAGTTTGTTGGATTACTATCTCTGAGGCGTCGGCAACCTTTTTATCGACGTTAACTTTGTAGTCTTGCCTACTCATATACGCCCAGCTACCAAACGCTATTGAGCCCACTAGAATGATCGATTCAATAACTAGACTTATTATTACTCCCTTGTTTTTGTGGGTAGTCAGAGATGGCATGTTTGGCTGCATATTGCTTATGTTATCACATTATTCTATAGCCCTCCCAATACAAAATGACCAAATTATGGGTGATGAATGATGAGACTAAAAACTATCTTTATTTGGCTAAAGTGTATCAATAGATACACCGCAGACAAAAAAGTAGTTTTTGGCCCATCAGTCGCTGACAAAAATGGTCATTTTGTTTTGGTAGGGCTATAGGTACTCATAGAGGTACAGACCCTGTTTCTGGCGGCTAGGTTTACGGCTTTTAATACTAAACCCAAAGCTAACGAGTTTGACAGGCTTATGTGTGCTTGATTCACCCAAGCTCCCTGCAATGTCTTTGCCGCCAGTATGCCGATCTGCCTTTTTTTCTTCCCTCAATGAACCGCTCGGTTCACTTCCGTTAGAAAACAAAGGCATATCAAACATACTGGACGACAAATCCAAATCCGAGGGCTTGCGTAAATCAAGCATATAGTGAATAATTTTTTTATTCAGCCTTTCCATGTAAGGTTGCAATAAAAAAACAAAGATCCCATCTGCCCTAGGCCAAGGCTTTTCCCAGTAATTACCCCATATAATATGAACTTGCCTACGATATTTTCTTGTAATCAGCCATGAATAGACAACCAAAAATGGGTTCAGTTCATAGCCAACTGAATTTATGCCACGCTTAGCGGCGGCTAGTAAAATACGTCCGTCGCCACTGCCGAGTTCTAATAAGGTTTGCCCAGGATTAAGATCCAGCATATCCAACGCAGGCTCAATATGCTTTTTAAGAGTTGGCAAAAACGGAGCACCTACTAAAATCACCAGAGAAAATAATAAAACGAGTCCAATACTGACTGCCCATGCAATTGTCCACCACATTGGTTAACTACCGAACTGTTTTTTGATTTTGGTTATCTTGTTCTTGACTAGCTTAAGCTGGCTTTCTAGCTGATCAATAATGACCATGCCTTTTTCGTAGGCTGCTGTTGCTGACTCTATATCCATTTCACCACTTTGAATCTGCTCAACAATGTCATCTAGCTGAGAACTTAGAGTTTTATAGTTGGTTTTATTTACTGTCATAAACCTATTGTACTTCAACTTCAGTAATGTTGCCCCTGGCATTGCCATCGGCAAATTGAATACTTAGAGCCTGGCCTTTTTTCAGTTGTCTTGCTGAGCTAACAACTTGCTTGCCACGTCGTACGATAGCGTAACCCCTTTTCAGTACCGTTTCTGGGTTCATCAGATGTAGTATAAATCTTCTGCGCTCGACGTCTTTTGCCACTGACACAAACGCATCATGAATTAAACCATTCAGCATGTCTTGCCTACCACGTAATTCTTTGTGCTGACGAACAGCCAATTGTTCTAATTGATTTATCATGTTCCATTTGAATTTAGATAGTTTATCAAGCTCTGCGACCCTGTCTGGTACCAACAGTTGTGCGGCATTGCTGGGTGTACTGGCTCGTTGGTCGGCAGCCATTTCAGACAAGCTGATATCTACTTCATGGCCGATGGCAACAAGTGTAGGTATGCGGCTACCGGCAACTGCCCGAGTAACTGGTTCACTACTAAACACTGCCAAATCATCGGCACTGCCACCACCGCGAGTGACAACTAAAACGTCTACCGGTTGAGCACGTGTGTTGAAGTAATCTAGCGCCGCCACAATCTGGGCTGACGCGGCTTCGCCCTGCACCTGTACATCTGCCAGCTGTATCTCCACTCCACTCCACCTTTCATTCAGAATTTTAACAAAATCGTGGTAGGCGGCCGATCCGTCAGAGGTGATTAGACCTATCCGCCTGGGCGGGTATGGCAAAGTACGTTTCCGTAGAGGGTCAAACAAACCCTCTTTTGTAAGCTTGGCTTCCAAAAGGGTCGCGGCTTTTTTGAGCGAACCCTCACCGACTGGACTCATAAATTGCACATTGACGCTAAAACCAAATTGTGGGTGCAAGCGTGGTGCGCCACGTACCTGCAAGACAAGCCCGTCCTCAAGGGGACCTGGTAACTGATACACAGTGCCAAAAAACTTCAACGAAGAATATTCGTCTTTAAGGTCAAAATATATCCACTTATTTTTGCTAACCCGAAAATTGGCCAGTTCACCAACAATGGTGACGCTTGGATAAGCATACTCAAGCGTCTGGCTTAACAGCGCCACGAAGTCCGAAACGGATAAAACCACGTCGTTCATGCTGTTTATTGTATGTTTTTTATAAGTAGAACCAAAATTCACTTCCCTCATATTCTGACGTCGGCTGACCGGGGGCGTAGCGCGGTACAATTTACTGATTGGTTTTAGGCTATTTGTTTACGATGCATGTTTTTGTTGTAGTAATAATAGCCCAGCGGAAGCTGGATAGACATATTTAGAATGCGATACATAATTGTCACTGGGATACTAAGGGCTGGATTGACTCCAGCAGCAGCTAGTACAGCGGTCATTAACGCTTCGTAGATACCAACGCCACCTGGCAAAACCGAAATAAGTCCAGCAAAATTTGCCACGGCGTACGCCAATATGACGGCTCCTGGGTTTACAAACTGCCCAAAAGCAACGTAAACCGTATATATAGTCAGTATCTCCGTGATGTTTGCCACCAGCGACCACAAAAATGGTCGTCGCAGTGCGCGATAGTTCGATTTTAGTAATAGGTAGTTTTCGTGAAGCTGGGTAAACATATCCCGTACTCGTGCCACATTGATAGTTTCTGGATGGGAACGACGAAATATATGAATTACTCGATTAATGAATCTTGTAATAAAGGTAAAAAAACCATTTATCCTGGTTTTGCTACCGATGATAAAGGCTAGTGCGAATGTTGCTACCAACAGTAGCGTTGCCAATGAACCAGCCACCAAAATTGTAACACTATTTGCCTTGCCCTCAAGAGCTAACAGAAATAAGCCAATGATTAAAAGAAGCTGGAACGAAATGAATACGGTTAAGAATTTTGCAAGTTGTACCAACGCGGATTTACTGGTTTGGATTTCAGCGTCTTTCATGCGCAGTCCAAAATATGAAAAGCTGGACACTCCCCCGCTTGGAAATACATTGTTGATAAAGTTCAACTCCAGCGTAACCCGCAACATGGAACGATAGCGAATGTGTTCGCCTAGAATTCTAAAATAGTACTGATAGAGCTTGGTATAGGAATGATAGTTCAGGGCCTGCCATATTAGCATTGTCGAGAGAGCGAAAGCATTGACCTCGGCTAAGTTTTGAATGGTGTCCCATATTTGGTGGCGAATAGCAAAGACCAAAACAAGCAGTGCGCCAAAAGTAACGGTAGTTAGAACAACTTTCCATTTCCCATTGCTAACAGTATGCATATATCTCCGTATTATATAGGACTTACCCGCTTTTCTACATCGATATACTGGCATTGGCATAAAAACCGCTATACTTATGGATGACATGAACCGTAGTATCTGTATCTTGGGTAGGCAGCCAGAGCTCGGGCTAGCCGAATTAGAAAGCCTGTACGGAGCAAACAAAATTCGGCGTGTTGGCGAAGATGCCGCGCTGGTTGATGTTGACCCCTGCAGTGTGGTGTTTCCCCGACTAGGCGGCGGCATAAAACTTGCCAAAGTTTTGACAGTACTAAACACGTCCAACTGGGGCGATCTGGAAAAGTTTGGCATCGAAACCATACCTGAGCACGTTCAACACGTACCTGAGGGCAAATTTAAACTAGGTCTTAGCGCGCACGGCTTTAAAGTAACACCAAAGCGTATCAATGCCACTGTGTTAAGTTTTAAAAAAGCTGTCAAAAATGCCACCGGACGTAACGTAAGAGTTATACCAAACAATGGTCACCAACTTTCCAGTGCCCAAGTCCTGCACAACCAACTGACTTCACCTACTGGCTGGGAGCTGTTATTTATATTAGATGGCAAACAAACCATTTTAGCGCAAACAATAGTTGTTCAAGATATCGAAGCTTACGCCGCACGAGACCAGGCAAGACCAAAGCGTGATGCCCGTGTAGGTATGTTGCCGCCAAAGCTAGCACAGATTATTATCAATCTGGCCGCTGGCCAAA
Source organism: uncultured Saccharimonas sp. (SeqCode) (assembly GCA_964362185.1). Classification (GTDB taxonomy): domain Bacteria; phylum Patescibacteriota; class Saccharimonadia; order Saccharimonadales; family OMJO01; genus CAYIDS01. The sequence continues at coordinate 705 of CAYIDS010000014.1, read as the reverse complement.
TTAAGGGCGAAGACAATCATACGTGTCCTGATCCCTCAGCCCTCAGCCCTCAGCTCTTGGGTCTAACTGTGTTGGACCCCTTCTGTGGCACCGGAGTAGTATTGCAAGAAGCAATTCTGATGGGCTATAAAGCCTATGGTACGGACTTAGAGCCAAGAATGACTGCCTTTAGCCAAGAGAACCTTGAATGGTTGACGACCCACATGGACGAGGCAAACTTTGAGCTTTCTACAGCCGATGCCACCCAGACAAAGTGGGACAAGCCTTTTGATATGGTGGCAACAGAAACATATTTGGGTCGCGGTTTTTCATCTCAACCAAAGCCTGAGGTATTAGAGGAAGTCATGCGAGATACAAATGTCATACACAAACGTTTTCTTCACAATTTAGCACTTCAGACCAAGTCGGGTTTTCGGTTGTGTATTGCGGTGCCAGCCTGGTCTACGACTCTGAGGTCTGAGCTACCTCATCGCTCATCCCTCAGAGTCGAAGACAGCCCTCAGCCCTTCAAACACCTACCGGTGCTTGACTCTCTCGAGAGTCTAGGGTATACTCGTGTGAGTTTCGTTCATGGGTCAGCAGATGGGCTTGTCTATCACAGACCAGGCCAAATTGTTGCCCGTGAGCTAGTCGTGTTAACAAGAAAGTAAAACATTCATTGTTCGGTGTCGCTCCTTAGGTACGTGCAGTACAAGGTGAAGTCGA
>CAYIDS010000013.1:0-8779 GCA_964362185.1 uncultured Saccharimonas sp. (SeqCode) | reverse complement strand
TAGATAGATGAAGTCTGTTGCTGGGCGAAGGTGCGAAAGTCCTATATTTAGCTAGCTGGAACCGGCGCGCCAACAGCACTAGGCTTGCCTTGCAGAGGGTCGTTTACAATTATTCTTCGTGGCGTAATCTCTACTATTTGACTGCGGTCAATACTGAGCTGTCCGCCGCTAAAGCTCTTTAGCAAATTTTGACCTACGTACAACTTCTGGATGTACATGGTTTGGTTGTCCAGGGCGTAATCGGTGACTCTACCAAGCCGTTTTTTCGCCGATGTAAAAACTGGTTTTTCGCTTAGTTCAAAGTTAAGTTTCAGAATCTCCTGTAAGCGGACTAGATCTTTAGGGTCGCTCAGCACGTCGTGATCGTTCACGATATATCCCCGAGCGGGCTGGTCACGAATATCCTGGGTTAACAAAACCAACCGATCTTTACTGAAGCGGTCCTGACAAAAGAAACCCTCTATCTTCAGATTGTTCGGGTTAATTATGGGAGTTAGGGTATGCCCAATCACGCCACCGGTCCGTAGGCTCAGGACGGCTCTATTTTTTAGTGATTCACTTAGCTGTAACATAGTCACTACATTATAACGCACGCCTTTCCCACTCATCCATCGTCCCAGGTGTAGCCAGCCGTCAACGGCTAACTGTGCGAAAGGCGTGCTAGCGTAGAAAAGGCTGTGGATAACTTAAGCACCAGCAATTTGAGGGTGTACACTGCTTGCAATATGAAACGACTTCGGGCCATAACCGGGGTGGTGGGGATCATGCTGCTACTACTGCCAGCCCATAGCTTTAGTTTGCCAGCAATGGGCGGCATAATGATCGTTGAACTCCAAACCGGTACCACTGACTCGCTTAGTCAAGAGTTTGTAGAATTGTACAACGACGGAGTGGCCAACGTAGATGTCAGTAAGTACAAACTGGAATATTATTCTGCTACCAGCGGCTTTGTTACACCGTCGCGGTCGATCCCACTGCACGGTACTCTGTATAGCGGCAAACACTACCTGGTAGCCAGCACCGGCTACTTGGTAGACAAGGCCTACGACAGTTTTAGCGGTGGCTTTGCCAAAACTGGTGGTCATGTTCAACTTGTCAGTCCCGACCCCAGTGACGCTACTAAATTAGTTGTTCACGATCTACTAGGCTGGGGCAGTGCCATTCATCCCGAAACCGAGGCCGCGTCCGCACCGACGGAAAACGCCTCCTTAGATCGCAAAAAAGACGAAACCGGGCGCTACCTAGATACTGATAATAATCTTAATGATTTTGCCATCAACCCTACTCCATTACCGCTGGCAGATAACGTTGCGCCGCCCGGAACCCCAGACGCACCCAGCGATACAACAAACGATGCTTCTGAAGACGAAGAACTTGCTCTGCCAACCTCGCAACTATTACCCCTGCAAATCACCGAGCTATTGCCAAACCCCGCCCCGCCGGCCAGTGACAGTACCGATGAATACGTAGAGATCTACAATCCAAACGCCGAAGCCGTAGATCTGGATGGTTACAAGTTGCAAACAGGTAATTCGTACAGCTACAGTTATACTTTTACGTCTGGGACTATTGGACCTGAAAGTTATAACGGGTTCCTGGTAACAGAAACTGGAACTTTGCTGGCAAATATCAGTGGTAAAGCACGGTTGATTGATCCAAACGGGCAGATAATAAGCGAAACCGAAAGTTACGAAGATGCCGCCGATGGTTTGGCATGGGCGCTACTATCAGCCGGTTGGCTATGGACAACCACGCCAACTTTTGGGGCTGTGAATATATTGTCGGTTCCTGCTGTCAAAGCGGCCGCTGTCCTAACCGTCAAACCTAAAGTCACAAAAGCGTCCACTACCAAACCAAAAGCAGTTAAGGCCGCTTCTACAAAGAAGACTACTACTGCCAAAAAGTCTGCCGCCAGCGATCAATCAACCGCGCCAAAAGTGGCCGTTACCACTGGTGAACCAGCTGGCTTGCACCCAGCCGTACTTGCGGGAGTGAGTGCTCTGGCTGTAGGATATGCAGGATATGAGTACCGTCATGACGTGGCAAACCGAATCTACCAGTTCCGACGCTACCGAGCATCTCGCCGAGACGCTCGGAAATCAGCTTCGGGGCGGTGAAGTAATTGAGCTGGTTAGTGATCTGGGTGGTGGCAAGACAACTTTTGTGCGCGGATTAGCGCGTGGCATGGGTAGCACCGATAACGTGGCAAGCCCCAGCTTTACCATCAGTCGTGTATACAAGGCGGGCAAATTAGAGTTGCGGCACTTTGATTTTTATCGACTTAGTGAGGCAGGGCTACTAGAACATGAACTAGACGAATTGATGGGCGATAAAGACGTTGTCGTGGTAGTAGAATGGGCAGATATCATACAACATGTTTTGCCGCCAGACCACATTAGGATAGTCATAAAGACGACAGGGGATGATAGTAGGCAGCTCACTTTTGAATATCCAGAAAAACTTGCCTACCTTATGGAGGGGTTATGTTAGTTTTGTCTTTGCGTACCGACAACCCCCAGGCAGAGATTGGTTTGTTTGACGAGCGCGAAAAGTTGGAATACGAGACTTGGATGGCTCATCGTCAACTGGCAGAAACCATTCATACCAAGCTGCGCGACTTACTCAAAAGTCAAGACAAAGATTGGTCTATCGTCAAGGGTATCGTGTGCTTCAAAGGTCCAGGTAGTTTTACTGGTTTGCGTATTGGTCTCAGTGTGGCAAATGCGCTAGCTTCTTCGCTAGGCGTGCCTATTGTCGCAGAGAAAGGCGATAATTGGATCCAGACAGGGCTGGTTCGTTTACAAAATGGCGAAAACGACGTGTTTGCGTGGCCCGACTATGGTAGTGAACCACACGTCACATTACCAAAAACCTGACCCTGTAGTAGACTCTCGAGTTGGCCACTAGAATAGTGGCAAGCTTCTCGGCTACTTGACCGAGAAAGTCTCGAAATCTCACCACGGGGTTGACTATTGATTAATCTAGTGGTCAGAGTTATAGTTATTTGTAGGATATTCTTGCCATTTTGGGAGCAGAATCCGAACGATTCTATTAAATTTTGACATTCTAAAACAGCGCAAGGCTAATGAAGTGATAGTGATGCCGTGACTGTTTTAGTACGAATATAAAAGGAGAAAAACATGGAGATAATAACCATTGTACTGGCTGTGGTTGGTGTTGCTGTTGGCTTTGGGGCTAGCAATACAGTTACAAAGAAAAAACTTGGGTCAGCCGAAGACGCTGCCAATAAAGAATTGACGAAGGCAAAAAAAGAAGCCACCAAGCTGATAGATGACGCGCACGAAAAAGCCAACCAGGCTACCGAGCAGTCGCGCAAAGAAGAGCAGTCGCGCCGCCGTGAAATCAAAGACATCGAGCAACGGCTTCTGGATCGAGAATCAACGCTAGATAAAAAACTTGACGATATCGACAAGCGTGCCGAAAAGTTGCGCAACGGGGAGGGCGAGGTCGAACAGCTCAAAGACGAGATTCGTGACATTCGCAAGAAACAGCAAGACAAACTGGAAAAGATTGCCAAGTTGTCCAAAGAAGAAGCCGCCGAAAAGTTAATGAAGATGACCGAGCGTGATATACGTGGGGATCTGACCGGTCTTATAACCAAGTTGCAAAACGAGGCCAAAGATAATGCCGAGGAACAAGCCGGTGCGATTATCGTTGGCGCGATGGAGCGCATGGCCAGCGAAGTGACAGCCGAACGCACGGTGACGTCAGTCAAACTGGAAGACGAAGAGATGAAGGGTCGCATCATTGGCAAAGAGGGTCGTAACATTCAGGCCTTGCAACGTGCCACTGGTGTGGACATCATGGTGGACGACACACCTGGCATGATCATTCTTAGCAGTTTTGACCCAGTTCGCCGTGAAGTTGCTCGCCAAGCCTTAGAGATGTTGCTCAAGGATGGTCGTGTACACCCAGGTCGCATCGAAGAAATAGTCGAAAAGGCTCAGGCTAACGTTGCTAAAGACGTCGTTCGTGCTGGTGAAGACGCCGCTAGGGAAGTTGGCATCATTGGTATTCCAAAAGAAATTTTACAACTGCTTGGTGAGCTGAAGTTCCGAACATCTTACGGTCAGAACGTACTAAAGCATAGCACCGAGATGGCGCACATTGCTGGCATCATAGCCGAGGAAGTCGGTGCCAACGTAAAGATATCCAAGTACGCTGCCTTGGTTCATGATCTGGGTAAGGCTTTAACTCACAAGATAGAAGGCAAGCATCATCACATTAGCGGTGAAATGCTCCGCAAATATGGTGCGCCCGAAGAAGTTGCTCACGCCGCCGAAGCTCATCACGATGACATGGAAGCTACAACCACCGAAGCACTGATAGTTCGCGTGGTTGATGCCATCAGCGCCTCACGACCCGGTGCTCGCAACATTAGCTCAGAGAATTTTGCCGAGCGCATGAAAGACTTAGAAAACGTAGCCAATGGCTTCCCTGGCATCGAAAAATCGTACGCCATCAGTGCTGGTCGTGAAGTTCGCGTGTTTGTCACGCCAACCGATATTGACGACCTTGGCGCTATAAAACTAGCCCGCGACATTGCCACAAAGATTGAGTCTACCATGCAGTACCCTGGCACAATCAAGGTAAACGTCATCCGCGAAACCCGTGCCATAGAGTTCGCCAAGTAACATGAAGATCGTTTTCGAAGCCCACGCAACATCCTTGGACAATGAAGCCAATCTTTGTTCTGGTTGGAATGATGTTGGGCTATCCGACAAGGGTAAAAAAGAGGCCGCCGAACTGGGTGGGCGGTATGATCTATCCGAGCTCGACGCAATTTATTGTCCGGATCTTCAACGTGCCATCAATACCGCTCAGATAGCGTTTCCAGTAATAGACAGTGGCAAATTATTTTTGGATTGGCGACTTAGAGAGTGTGACTATGGAGATATGACCCTGCTGCCCAAGCACGAGATAGAGGCAGAAAAGTCGCGCCGAATTCATTTGCCTTTTCCTAATGGCGAAAGCTATGAGCAAGCCCTGGAGCGGGTAAAAAGTTTCGTCGATGACCTCAAAAAAACCGAACACAAACGAGTGCTAATAATAGGCAGCAGAGCAACCCATTATGGTCTGGACCATTGGATTAATGGCAAATCAATCGAGGATTGTGTGCGTGAGCCCATGATCTGGCAACCGGGTTGGACTTACGAGTTACAATAGAGCTATGGCAAAAGAAGTGCAAAAAACTCAAGATCCAACCCCAACCCAGTACTGGAAGCTTATTTTGCTCTCGGCACTCGTGCTAGTTATTGTTGGCATTGTTGTGTTATTGCTTGGTAAAGTGGTCGTTGGTGGCATCATCGCGCTACTCGGCGCCGTCTTTGGTCTGAGCGCCCGAGTCACGAAACAGAACCAAAGGCAATAACTAGCATGAACATGCTATACATCGGTGACATCATGGGTCGACCTGGCATCCAGACGGTTGAAAAAGTTTTGCCACAGCTTCAAAAAGACCATGACATCGATGTTGTCATTGCCCAGGCCGAGAATGTCACGGCAGGCAAGGGTCTGTCGCTGGTTGACTATAAAAAACTCCAGACACTCGGGGTTGATTTTTTCACTGGTGGAAACTGGTCCATGCACTTGCCAGAACTGCATGGAAAATTGAATGATCCAAACGAGCCAGTCATCCGACCCGCCAACTATCCAAACAACGTGCCAGGTAAGGGTTACAAGTATCTGCAGACTCCAAAGGGCGCGGTTTTGGTTATTAGTCTACTTGGTCAAATAGTTGGCAAGGACGCCGACAGGCCAGTTGATAATCCTCTGCTAGCGATAGATAGGATACTTGAAGATACTAAACATGTTAAGCGTTTAGCAACGGTTGTGAATTTTCATGGTGATTACAGCAGTGAAAAGCGAGTTATTGGCTACTATTTGGATGGGCGTGTCACGGCAGTGGTTGGTGACCATTGGCATGTCCCTACCGCCGATGCGTTTGTGTTGCCAAAAGGCACAGCACATATTACAGATGTTGGTATGTGCGGCAGTCTGCACTCCAGTCTTGGCGTAAAGCTAGATTCTATCATTGCTCGGTGGAAAGACGGCAAAACCAATCGCAACGAACTTGAAACCAAGGGCAAACTGCAATTCAACGCCGTGCTCATAAAGTCCGATGACAAAACCGGTCTGGCTCGGTCAATTGATCATATCCAGCACATTATCGACTAGTCATAACAGAGGTTTTATAGTACAATTCTCCCTGTTGTCGGGGTGTGGCGCAGTTGATAGCGCGCTCGGTTTGGGACCGAGAGGTCGAAGGTTTGAGTCCTTTCACCCCGACCATGGCGGTCTTACTAGAACCATCGCCATTTGAAAGAGCAGCGACTAGTAGGGCAGCCTTGGAAGATTCGCTCCTTGCCGGAGCGGCAGGATGGCGGCCAAGTTGCTGCGCGACCAGATCGACGAGCGCATCGCCAAGCTCTACCGCCAGGAAGAGAACCTCTACGACCTCGCTGCAGACGACGACGGACCCAAAGTCAAGCTCCGAGCACGCCTGGCCAAGATCGCGGGGCAACGCGCCAAGCTCGAAGAACAGCTTGAGCACTCCGACGACAGCCTCGAAGTGGGAGCGGCACTTCTCGAAGCTGCACTGGCCCTCCTGAAAAACCCCGAAGAGTTCTACCGGCAGTCGGGTCCCAAGTTTCGTCGCATCCTCAACCAGGCCATCTTCGAGAAGCTGTACGTCTTCGAAGACGAGGTGACGGAGCACGTGCTCCGCGAGCCATTCGCGGAGATGCACGAAGCCGAGACCGTGATCGGTGCCGGCAACGAAAATGGCGTCGGCAAACGCCGACGCCATCGTCTTGTCATCGAGCGTTTCGTAGAGCTTGGCTCTGACGGATGCCGCGAAGTCGTCGCTGAATCGGATCGTGCGGTAGTGCCGTTCGATCGCGTTTTCGACGTCTTCGATCTGTGCGTAACGAGTCGGGCAGTCTCCTCCAGGTTTGCGGCTACAGAAGAAATAGAAGTACTCGCCGCCGTTGCCAACAGCTCGCTGCACGAGAAGTCGGCTCTCTTGGCCCTCACTGTGACACCGACCGCACCAAATACTGCCCTTGAGGTGATGCGGGTGCTTGCGCAAGCGCTCGCCCGCGGTGGCCCGCGTCTCGAACACTTCCTGGACTCGCTCAAAGAGTTCTTCGGAGACGAGGGGCTCGTGGCGACCCTTGTACAGCTCGCCGTCGTACTTGATGATCCCGCAGTAGTACGGGTCACGCAGCATGGCCTGAATCTTCGATGTCGAGACCGGTCCCGCCGGGTAGCGGCCTGGACGCGTGACAAGACCACGATCCGTGAGCGCCGCCTGCAAACGATCGATGGTGTACTCGCCGGTGGTGCGCAGGATGCTCTCCTCGTTGGTGTTGGTCTGATTCATTTGGTCCCTCCTTTCGTGTTGGGTTTCGTCGTTCTTGGTGATGATGCCGTCTTCGTTCTGGGCTTGGACGCTCTATTCGGAGTGATGGTGTCGGGTTCTTCGTCTTCGCCGGGTGCTGGCCCGCGCAGATTGACGCCGTGTTTCTTGGCGAGTCGTTGGGCGTAGTTCTCGATCTGTTCGGCGGCTTCGTCAGGCAGATCGCGGTACTTGGTGCGCAGGTACGGCGACAGGTTCGGTAGTTGGCGGGGTGCGGCGTAGTCGGCGAGGGCGTAGACGTCTTCGAGTGGTAGGCCGAGGGCGTTGGCCATGCGAGCCAGTTTGTCGGGACTCGGGGCAGCGAACTCACCGAGCTCGATACGCACGATCGTGGCATCGGTCAGGCCAGTACGCGCTGCCAGCCCGCGGGATGACAGTTTCAGTCCCTCACGCGCATTGCGGAGGTGCTGTCCGAGTCGTCTTGCTTCGTCCTTGTCCATGATGAACGGATTCTCCTTATTCCAAACCCATTCTACCACGGATGCTACGGAAACGCAGCAGAGATTGTGGATTCCACAACGTGTTCTCTTGAACGACGATCGTGAATCCGTTACCGTTTCGGCTGGCGGCCGATCCGATCGGGTGCGCGCCCCCACCGCGTATGCGACGGGTCACCTCGACCACCACGCTGTACTCGCTTCCGTTTCTTGCTCATCGATTGACCCTCCCTTCCTCCATGACATTGACCTCACCTACACTCACCGAACTGCTACGTACACGTAGCGTCCATGAACACAGTTATACGCTACGCATACGCAGCAACACAATGAGATTGTGGATTCCACAACAGCGACCGGACCAGCAACCCTCGAGGTCTACCGGCCCCGCCGCGGGCCGGAACTCGCCTTTCGCGGCGCCCGATCAACATGGCGCAGCGAGCCCGAAGGCCACGCTCCCGGTAACGAAACCACCCGCATTAGATACCCGCCCGAGACGGGACGTCAAGGCCAGAAAGCGTCAACAATCACCTTAGAAAAGATCCTGAACTTGATGTCAAGGAAACGACAGACTTCGGGCTTATCACGAAGCAGGATGTTGACTGTTCAGAGACCACTGGACGGGTAGGTGTCAAGCGGCAAACCATTTTTCGTGGTTGCGGTGGGCCTACGCGAGGTGTTCGTTGTAGGTGGTGCGGGTGTGGAGGCACCCAGCCCTGGAGGATGCCGACGAGTCGTTTGCCGAGGGCGCGGAGGGCTTTGTGGTGCGAGTCGCCGAGTTCGCGTCGGTCGTCGTAGTACGTGCGGGCTTCGCGACCCTTCTGCAGCTAGCAGAGCCCTTCTCCTACCAACCAGTCACTCACCGGCTGCATCACCCATGCCGGACGCAACACGGACGCAT
>CAYIDS010000012.1:0-9821 GCA_964362185.1 uncultured Saccharimonas sp. (SeqCode) | reverse complement strand
TAAGGAAACAATTAAACCAACTTTGCAAGAAATAAAGGCCGCTCTTGAGGCAAAAGAAACGGACAATAGTTCCAGGGGGGAACAATAATTATGGATACGAATACAAACCCAACGGGAGTGTCACCAGACCAAACACCAAGCACAATACCTGCCGTGGACGTCCAGCCATCACAAGCTAGCAGTATGAGCAGTAGCGTGATGGGTGACGTGGTACCACCATCGGAAATGCCAAGCCCAGACAGTACCGCGCCCAATACTGCCATGAAACCAGTCGCACCACCCGCTGAAGGTCCAGCTGACCCTAACAGTGGAGTAAATCCTGGAGCCCCGACTATACACAATCCTATGGCAGATATCCAAAAGAAGCCCGAGCACCAGCCCGAAAAGAAAAGTAAAGTTCTGGTCATCATCATAGCGTTGTTTGTAGCCACCTTTTTAGGCGTTGCGGCGTACTATGCCTACACTAAGACCACTCAAAAAGATACTTCCAGCCAGCCAGCCACCACTTCCACTTCCAAGCAAATAGAAACGACAACACCAGCTACTGCTACTGACGTAGACAACACTTCCAAGGCACTTGATACCAGTTTGGCTAACGCCGATGATGCCAAAGACTTTGCCGCTACAGACCTGACAGACGCTACACTCGGCCTTTAGGAAATTAAATTCGTCGTGCTGGCGACCTGCTAATATATGAGCAGGGAGTTAGAGATGACATTTGACGAGTATCAAAAGATTGCCTTAACCACGGCTATCAACCATCCAGATGATTTAATGGACAAGACCATCTGGGCTATGGGAGTTGCTGGTGAAGCTGGGGAAGTGGTAGAGAAGTGGAAGAAAATTGTTGCCTATAAGGATGGTGTGGTGTCTTATGAAGACAAGCAAGAACTCAAAAAAGAGCTTGGTGACGTGGTTTGGTACATTGCCGTGTTAGCCCATAGCTTGGGTTTGAGTTTTGAGGAAGTTATGCAGGCAAATGTTTCCAAACTGGCCAGTCGCAAACAACGCGGCGTTACCAAAGGTAAAGGCGACAACCGATGAGTTATGACGTAGCCAGACCGTACACAGCGGCTTTTGTGATCTTTAGGAGGCAAGGAAAGATCGCCTTTGTGCTGCGTGAAAACACAGGTTGGATGAACGGCTATTATGGTTTAGCATCTGGCAAAGTAGAGAAAAATGAAAGTTACCTGAATGCTGCCATACGTGAGGCCAAAGAAGAAGTAGATATTGACCTAACGGCAGATAATCTGAAATACGCCCATACCATGCATCGCAAGAGCAGTGCTGATCAAACCTGGGTAGATGTGTATTTTGAAGCCGTTGATTGGAAAGGTGAGCCATACAATGCCGAACCTCATGTACACAAGGAGCTCAAGTGGGTGGATATAAAACAATTGCCAGAAAACGTCATACCGCCAGTTCGCCACGCACTTGACCAAATCGCCAAAGGGTATCAATATAGTGAATATGGATGGAAGGAGTAATTATGGACGTGGAAAAGATAGTCAGAGATTATTTGCAAACAGCAAAAACCAGAATGATGCAACTTGCCACAAGTTCCAATAACCAGCCTTGGGTATGTACACTGTATTATGCTCTTGACGAAGATTTAAGCTTTATATGGTTATCGCTCCCAGAGAGACGGCATTCACAAGAAATAGTAAAAAATCCCAACGTTGCTGGAGCTATAGCTCACGACCAACAACCGCCAGTTGATTTTGTAAGAGGGTTGCAATTTGAAGGCAAAGCTAAGTTACTTGAGGACAAAGAAGAAGAGAAGGCTGCTAAACTTTACATTCAGCAACTTGGTCGAGAGAAAACTTTACTGCAAGATATAAGATCCAGCAAAAACCCGCACAAAGTTTATAAAGTAAAAGTCCAAAAATTTGTTCTGGTTGACTCTCAGAATTTTCCAAAAGACTCGCGCCAAGAATGGATCCCAAACATTTAAGAAGCTTGTTTCAAATTTTTGAACATATCAGTATATTGTTCCCGGCCTTCGTAGCCCCGTTTCCCGTACCACTCTATTAGTTCGGGGTGACCAGGTGCAATGAATAGCTCCACAAAATCGTGTCCCAAAACTTGAGCTCTTCGCTCAGCTTCATATAGTAGCTCCGTGCCTATACCTTGTTTACGATAGTCCTCTCTAACGGCTAAACGAAAAATATGTGGAATAATACCATCTTGTAGGTAGATACTGCCCACAATTTCACCTTTGACCTCAGGGACAATAATTGATCCTGGTTGAATCTCAACCCATCGTGCTAATTTTTCTGGTGTTTCATAATCCGAGTCAAATAAATCAGCTTCTTTTAGAACTTCACTAAGCTGTGTGAAATCATTATCAGGATTGTAATCTCGTAATATTACCTCGGGCATAATGTCAGACTATACAATTAATCTACAGTAAGGTCAAGTTACAGATGAAGTTGTTTAACAAAATTTATAACTATCTCCTCAGTTTCTTTTATATCTCTGTACTCAAAAACCGTTACTTTTGGGCTGCCAGCTATCATGGCCGATAGTTTACGATCCATTTGTGGGCGATAAAGGCAAAGGATAGGTTTGTTCATTCCCTCAGCCTTGGCAATCTCGTAACCGACACCTAGGCTGGGGTTGGTAACTTCGGCGATGATGGCATCAGCCTCCGTCACCCAAGCCATATCGGATTTCCATATTTCCTTAACCGGTTTATCCATACCCTGGGCGGTTAACTGACCGTCTGCAAATATTTCGGTCAAAACTCGCGCATGCTGTTTGATAGAATCGACAATTTGCGCGTAAAGTTTGCTATCGTTGCGCCCGCCACGAATAGAACAAGCAAAGTAAATCTTTTTCATTTAATAAATTTTTTTCTAAGCCATTCGTCTAGGGAGCCACCGCCGCCGGCGGTCAGGCAGAGGACTAAGTCACCGTCTTTCAGGTGTGTTTTTATAGTGTGCGCTAGTTCATCATCAACCCCTGAAGAGCGGGCTTTTTCAGGCATACTTAACATGTTAACTATATCTTCTGGTGATAGGGTAGGTAGGTTTGGGTCTTCGCGTGCCAGATAGCTGGGCACTACATATACTTTTTTGACGTCATCAAACAAGTGCGCCAAATCATCTTTAATAAAATGTTGGCGTAAATTGTGTAAACCCTCATAAACGACCACCACCTTTTTACCGGCTACTTCTTCGGCAGTTTGCAGAGCCCCACGTATTTTCTCTGGAGTATGGGCGTAATCACTATAAAGTCCAGTCGCAATCTGCTCAAACCGTCTGGAAAGACCCGGGAACACGTTCATATGGTCAATCAATTGATCAATCGGCGCACCGGTGATGGCGTGGACGGCTTGAATAACTTGCCAGGCGTCTTTGCGGTTCACTTCCCCTGGCAGTATCAACTTTTTAATAGTGTTATCGGACTCGTCAAGAACCAAATAATCTTTCTTTGGTTGCAGTTGTAACTTTTCAAAATCTGGCTTCCAAAAGATTGTCCACCTGCTCTGATTTACAAACTTAGTAAAGGCACTCTCGTATTCCCCGCGGGTTGGGTATATATCTGGATGATCCCAGTCTATCCCTGTTATGAGGCTCGTGTGGGGGTGAAACGCTAGAAAGTTGCGGTCAAACTCATCGGCTTCGTAGATGAAATATTTAGAGCCTTCTTTGTACTCTCCCATTTCACCAAAACTAAGCTTTGCCCCAACGGAATAGCTTACAGGTTGCCCGAGTTGCTTGAAAAGCCAGATAAGCATGGCAGTAGTAGTCGTTTTACCATGGGTGCCAGCGACGGCTAGCATTTTTAAATCTTTGTCATCCAGAATGTGGTTAATAAAATCATCGCGTTTAGTGGTCTTTATGCCATTTTGCTTGCAAAAAACTAGCTCCGGCGCGTTTGGATTTTCAATAGCAACGGCCGAGGAGTAGACATACCAATTTATTGGTTTCTGGGCATGAACACGCGCTATATTTTGTTCTTCTTGACCAATAGCTATGTCTGTTAGGTTGTGTTTTTTCAGGTACTGAATATAGTCTGACAATTGTTTATCTGACCCAGATACTTCGTAACCAGCTTGCTTGGCAATCATAGCTAGTGGGCCAATTCCAGCACCCCCTATACCGCTGAAAAATACATGCATATCTATGATTATAGTGCAAAAACCTATCTGTAGACAGGAACTGCCGTATAATCTTAAGCAGTATGGCATCACCCAAGCAAAAACAAAGTCCAATCTGGTCAAAAATACGAACTGCCAGCTCTTGGTATTTTGTTGTTGGCTTGGTTGTAAGCTTGGGTTTGGCAATCGTTAGTTTGCGTAACAATAACCTGACAGCACTACAATTTCGAGATAGGGTGAATCAAGTAGATAAAGACAACGGAGATGTCGAGGCAGCCTTAAAAGAGCTCAGAGAGTATGTTTACGGGCACATGAACACAAATCTTTCTGATGGCCCAAATGCCATAAAACCCCCAATCCAGCTTAAGTATCGTTACGAACGCCTATGGCAAGCAGCAAATGTCACACCCGATAATTCAAAAGTTTACACCGATGCCCAAAGTTACTGTGAAAAGACCCAACCCCAGGGCTTCTACGGCGCGTCAAGACTGGACTGCATCCAAGATTACGTAGTCAACCACGGTCAGCCTGCCTCCACAATTCAATCCATACCGGACTCTTTGTACAAATTCGACTTTGCCAGCCCTGTGTGGTCGCCAGATTTGGCAGGTTGGAGTCTGTTATTGGTTGGAGTGTTTAGTCTGCTATTAGTGGTGCGGGTAGGGTTTGAGTACTGGTTGCGCAACTACGTGCGTGATCACGTTTAAAAAGGTGGCTGAACTTCTGTTTTACGTATCAACTGGGGAACCCAGGTAAGGGTCTACTGTTTTTTGGTAGTGGGATCACTTTTGGTAGTGGTATCGCTCGGAGCGGGAGTGGTTACGCACGCTTGACCGTTAGGGTTGTCGGCTAGATACTTTTTGATAGCACCCGGCACGGTTTTTTCATCAGACTCATCTTTGAGGTTTTCCCAGAAAGTTACCTGATCGCGGTTGATTATCATTTCTTTCTGCGGTCTGTGCAACTCACAGCCAAGTGACACAAGCTCGGGCGTTGAGTTCTGTAGACTATTGCTATTTGTTTGGGCGGGTTGATTTACGCGTAGGTAAAAGACGTCATCAAGACGAAGATATTTGCTGTTTAGAGCCTTGATCTTACCAAAGTAGACCTGCCCACCATTCAAAAAGACGGCTTGAGTCTTTGTGGTGTCAACATACTTTCCTTCATGTGTAGTTCGGCTGCCCAAAGCTGTGTATATCAAAAGCGAGACGATCAAAATTGTGCCGCTAAACAGTAGTGTGACAAAAGCTAGTCGCAACCAACCCTTTGGGGCAAATTTCTTGCTTTTGCCCGAACCTGCCGAGTGTTGCCCAGTAGGGTGATTTATGGGTTGATTGATTGATTCATTTTGGTGTACGCTGCGGTTCATCCAGTCCATGTATACTCCACCTTTAATTTTGAAATTTATACCTCCCCAGTGTAATGCATAAGCATATTCTTACGCAAGACTTGTATAAAACTAGTTTGTCCAGCACAGTCAAATCAACAGCATTATCAATAACGGGGTTGACAAGTCAAAACCACCCAGAGTATGTTAGGAGTACCATTACTAATTACAAGAGAGGGAGATATTGTAGCAATGGCATACAAGCACACAAACTCAAAAGGGGTGACATACTACCTTAATTCAAAGGCAGTAACACTTCGCGGTGGCAAACAGCAGACCATTTACTACTTCAGCAAGGATCAGCGCCCAGAGGCTTCTGACTTGCCTGCAGGTATGAGTGTCAACGAAAATCCACGCAACGGTTTCTTGACCGTCAAGCGTGACAGGTAGAGAAGTATACACTTAAGTAAGGGAGCACTCGCCTACGGCGAGTGTTTTTCTTTCGGCCTAAGTCTTATATAGTAGTTCGGTATGGCTAAAACGATTCTAAAAGTAAGTAATCTGCGCAAAGTATACGGCAACAAGACAGTTGTCAAAGATATTAGTTTTGATGTCAAAAAAGGTGAGATATTCGGCATTCTTGGGCCTAATGGCGCAGGCAAGACTACCACGCTTGAAATGATAGAGGCAATTCGTCCGATAGATGGCGGCCAGGCTGTACTAAACGGCATTGACGTAGCCAAAAATCCTCAACAAATTCGTTATATCATCGGTGTACAGCCGCAGTCACCGGCTTTTCAGGACAAAACAAAACTAACTGAACTACTCGAGATGTTCGCCGCCGCCTATGGTGAAAAAGTCCACCCCAAAAAATTCCTAAAAGAAGTAAATCTACTAGAAAAAGCTAATAGTTACGTAGAAAATTTATCGGGCGGGCAAAAACAGCGTTTTAGTATCGCGGCGGCACTAGTTCATAACCCCCAGATATTTTTTATGGACGAGCCAACGACTGGACTCGACCCGCAAGCTCGGCGCAACTTGTGGGATCTGGTTCGCGACATCAAAAAGCGGGGCATTACGGTCATTATGACGACTCATTATATGGAAGAGGCCGAACTGCTCTGCGACCGAGTTGCCATTATGGACGAGGGCGAGATAAAAGTTATCGAGACACCAAAAAACCTCATCAGACAGCTACTAAAGCGGGGTTTCAAGAAAGAAAAGGTGGTTGAGCAGGCCAATTTAGAAGACGTTTTTATAGACTTAACCGGTAAACATCTAAGGGATTAAATTATGCGTTCATTTTACACCATTTGGGTATTCGTAAAAATCAACACCAGACGGTTTTTCCGTGACAAATTGGCGATCTTTTTTACTATCATTTTTCCGCTTATTTTCTTGTTTGTTTTTGGCGGTATTTTTGGCAAAAGTGGCGGTACGTCGTTCAAGATAGCCCTTATAAATCAGTCCGACAGTAGTTTCTCTAAGGATTACGTGGCAGAGGCCCAAAAGAACCCGCTATTCAAAATAAACGCCAGTCTTAACTCACTCGATGCCGCCAAGGAAAAAATGAACAGGGGCGAGCTGGACGCGGCCATAATCCTGCCGCCATCGTTTGGCACAAGTGCTACAGATGGCAGTGCCAACGGTCAGGCAGAGGTCTACTACACTCAAAATAACGAATCGGCTGGCCAGACGTTAGTGTCAGTCATTAATGCCCAATTTAGAGTAGCAAATGCCGAAATAACTAAATCAACCGATCCGTTTACTGTGGTTGGCAAGCAGACCAACGACAAGGAGTTGTCGCGTTTTGATTATACGTTTGCCGGACTGGTGGGGTTCTCTATTATCGGGCTGGGGATTTTCGGTCCCATAAATGTTTTTCCAGAACTTAAAAAACAGGGTATTTTGCGCCGCCTACACACCACGCCGCTCAGAGTTTGGCAGTATTTTGTGGCTACCGCCGTGTCCCAGGCAGTGGTTGGGTTGGTAACGATGGTTATCTTGTTTGGTGTTGCCATGGTCGTGTTTGATCTTAGACTGGTTGGTAACATCTTTGAACTGGCGCTGTTTATCGTCATGGGTATAACCACCATCCTTGGTATTGGGCTGGCGGTCGGTGGCTGGGCGAAAAACGAGCGCCAAGCGGCGCCGCTGGGCAACATCGTGGTATTTCCTATGATGTTTTTGTCGGGGACATTCTTCCCTCGTTTTTTGATGCCAGAGTGGCTGCAAAATGCCTCAGGCTACTTGCCACTTACTCCTGTAATTGACGGAATTAGGTTGATCTCTACAGAGGGCAAGCATTTAGCTGATGTTACCAGTCAAATTGGGCTACTGGCGGTTTGGTTTATTATTGTCTATCTGATTGCCTTCCGCGTCTTTAGATGGGAATAGTTGCAAAACATACGTAAGCGTGATATAGTAACAATATGAACGCAGATACAGATCACTACAATCCATCGGACGCTGATCTTCTTAGAGTTGCTAGAGACAACGCACAAACAAATCAAATTAGCGATACGACGGGAGTTACACCAGAAGTTGGCGAAGGTATTGGCTTCAAACCACTTGGGGATGCTGTAGCAGATGCGATTAGTCGTAAAGCCGAAGTAAATAATCCACACTGGCCAGATGAGGCAGAACGTGGTGTCGGTAAAGCCGCAATTGCTTCGATACGCCAGGAACATCTGAATCCTTAAAATCTAGATTTATCTTTCAGAACAAGGTAGAATAATTATCCCAAGAGGATGACATTTATGACGATTGATATTCCCCAACCCAGCGAAGAAGAACATATAGTTATGCTCAATTCGCCGCAGGCCCGTGAAAAGCGTCGGGAACAGCGAATTGGCAGGTGGTCTATTGGTCGAGCAAATCAGGGTAAAAGTCGCCCAGTCTACGACAGTGATGGTCAATTTCCATTCGGACTACCCGAGTCAATACCAACTGGGACTATCGAGGCTCTAGGCAAGCTCCTAAGAGGGAAACAACCACTACTCGATAACTTTACCAATAATCATAAGGCTGGGCCTGATAAAGAGAGCATAGACCGATATATTATGGCAGGGAACTCACGCCGTTATCGACCACGTCGGTTTGATCCTGAATCTAAAGAAGTCAACCCCAATCGTATTCAAGATCCCGCCGAAAGGCAAGCCGTACTAACAGGAATGAAAAGACAATCATTACATATTGGTGATTTGCTCGAACGTGAACAATTTAACAACCTCAACAACTCACTAATGCGCTACGAAGCTATCAAAACTGTTCAGTATATGGTTGCAACAGGTCAAGATTTGGATCCGCCAGCCGCCTTAAGTGCGGCTAGTGCGATAGAAGATTTTGGTTTCGCATTATCTTATAACCCAGAGTTTATGCGTGAACTAAGGGACGAGGAACTAGGTCAAAAGATTATAAATATTGGCAGGCGAGCCGTAGACAATTTTGAGCTACTAGCCGATAACCCGACTTTACTTCGACTTGCTCGGATCGAACAGACAGCTCGAATAGGTTTTTGGCAAGAACGGTTTGACGCTACATTTGACTATCTTGGCGATCGACTAACCTTGGCTGACCGTGAAGGGCAAGCTGGTATGACAGTAGAAATAGATAGATATCAAGGTCTACGTGAGCAATAGGTGATATCTGGTAACCTTCCTAAACCTTTTTTTGTGCTGGCACCGATGGATGACGTTACCGACACGGTGTTTCGGCAGATTATCGCTGGAATTGCGGCTCCCGATATTTTTATGACCGAATTTGTAAACGTTGACGGCTTGCAAAGCCCGGGTCGGGAAAAATTACTATTCAAGCTTCGTAAAACCCAAAAAGATGCACCTATAATCGCCCAGATTTGGGGTAAAACTCCCGAAAACTTTTATAAAACAGCTAAAGATTTGGTAAAAATGGGCTACGATGGGGTGGATTTAAATTTTGGTTGCCCAGCGGTTGCTGGCAGTGGTTCTTGCATTGGCATGATCAACAATCGTGGGCTAGTAGCCGAAATTATTCAGGCCACCAGGGAAGGGTTGATAGCGGCACAGGTTACGCATCGCCCTGCCAGGACTGCTGGCGTGGCAAGCAGACAGGGCAGGGCGATGCGTGAGCTGAGTTCCCTGCCCTTATCTGTAAAAACCAGGCTGGGGCTAAGCGAAATTGACTTCAGCTGGCACGAGTTCCTGTTAAAACAGAAACTTAACATGTTAAGTGTTCATGGCAGAACAGCCAAAGAAATGAGCAAAGTACCTGTCCATTGGGACGATGTGGAGCATATCCGTAAGTTACGTGACCAAATCTCCCCTACTACCCTAATTGTCGGCAACGGTGACATTTTGAGCCGTCAGCAAGGTGAAGAACTGGCAAAAAAGTACAAACTAGACGGCATTA
>CAYIDS010000011.1:0-10357 GCA_964362185.1 uncultured Saccharimonas sp. (SeqCode) | reverse complement strand
AAAAACACTGGTTTACCCTTTCATCATCACCGACAGAGAACCTTCTGGCAATCACCACCAAGTTCTCTAAACCTAGCAGTACCTTCAAAAAGTCCCTGTTATCACTTAAGGTTGGTACCGAGTTAGACATGTCGGATCCAATGGGAGACTTTGTACTTCCAAAGGATGCCTCGATTCCGCTTATTTTTGTAGCTGGAGGAATCGGTATCACCCCAGTACGTAGCATGATTAAATGGCTGGATGACAAACAACAGAAGCGTGATATTACCATCATCTACGCCGCCGCCGAAACCAAGCAACTAGCGTTTTTACCATTGCTGAGTGGCAACAACCTAAAGCTGATTACCCACATCGACCAACCGCTATCGGCACGTCGTATCATTGACCTCGCCAAGCGTAGGCCAAACGGACTAATCTACTTGTCTGGTCCCGAGCCAATGATTCAAGTATTGGTTGCCGAATTTAAAATGACAGCCGTTAAACAAGACCAACTGGTAACCGACTACTTCCCTGGCTACGAAAAAATCTAATTTATAGGACTTTCGTACTTTCGCGCGAATAACAGGGTACATCTAGCTATAGCGAAAACTGTTTAGGTTCTTGAGGGGTACCCGTAGGTACACCGATAGAAGATAGACAGTTTGTAGTTAGATAGATGAAGTCTGTTGACGGGCGAAGGTGCGAAAGTCCTATTTATTCTGTGACTTCCACGCTACCGGTCATGTCACTGTGAAAGCCGCAGTGATAGTCAAATCTACCAACTGTGTCAAACCTGTGGTTGAAAGTTTTCCCGTTTAGTAGTGTGTTACTTTTTAGTTCGTCCCCACTGTCTGAAGTTACCGTGTGATCAACATTATCGTCATTAACCCACGTCACTGTCGTTCCTTTTTTGACCGATATCTTTTTCGGCCCAAAAGCAAAATTTGAAACGGTTACCTTATCTGTTTGAGTAGACGGTTGCTCCACGCCCGCAGTATTAGAGGTGTCTGATTTTGTCGTGTTAGCTTTTGAATCTTCAGATTTTGGTTTAAGCACGATAAACGCCCCTGTCAACATTAGCAAGACAAAAACCGCCATAACTGCTTTTTTCATGAATGATTCCTCCTAGGTATCCCTATTTTAACACGTCAACTTTTTGATGAGCTAGTGCTTTGCTAACGCGGTGGTAAAAAGTTAGTTGCTGTTTTGGGATTGTTTTGAGCCAAACGTCAAAAGACGCGCTGACAGCAGTATCACTATTTTCTAAAACCACCCTGCCTCGTGCCGACAATAATAGATGCCGATTTCGGTGATCACTGAGCTGTGTTCTCTGGCGCGCTAACTTCGCGACTACCAGGCTACTACCCAAAGTGGAAGCCTGGCCAAGACTTATACCTAGCTGGTCGGCGACATTCGTAACAGACAGACCGGTGTCAGGCCCCCTATCGATAACACCCAACATTAGCCACTGCATGAAGTTAAGTTTGTAGCGCTTTAGCTCTCTATTTGCCAGAGAGTGAAGCGACTTATCGCCGCGCATAATATCTTTACAGCGCTCATTGACAGACGCTAACTGATAAGACGGGCGATTTGGAGATTCTGGACCACCTACGACCACTGTTATGTTTTTAGGTAGCATGGGGCTCAAGGTACCTTCGAATCATCATCGCCGCGGTGGCCCCTTCACCGGCCGCGCTGGCTATCTGCATAGTGGCACCACTACGAACATCTCCAGCGGCGAACACACCCGGCATGGTTGTTTGAAGTTTTTCATCTGTTTTTACCATGCCAATTTCATCTAGCTCGATAGCACTTCCCCTTAGAAACTGAGTATTTGGCATCAAACCAATGAACACGAAGACACCATCGGTTGGAAATTCTACTTTCTTACCGGTTTTTACGTCCCTACCAACAACTTTCGTGACTTTATTGTCCACTCCCCCTATTATTTCGTCTGTAGTAGTGCCCAGATGAACCGTTATTTTGTCTTTGTGTTGCTTGAGTTCTTGTTGCAGAATATCACTGGCACGCATCTCACCACGTACTAGAAGATCAATTTTACTAGCGAAGCGGGTCAAAAAAATTACTTCTTGCAGGGCTGAGTTACCCCCGCCAACCACTACCAAATGCTTGTCGCGGTAAAAAGCGCCGTCACAGGTAGCGCAGTAGTGCACACCTCGTCCGTAATATTCTTTCTCGCCAGGGATGCCAAGTTTTTTGTAGTCACTGCCTGTTGCTATCAGCACGGCTCTGGCATAAACATCACCTTCTGTAGTTTCAAGTTTTTTAAGTCCGTCGCTGTCCTCTATACTCAACACTTCACCCAAACGAATGTCAGCCCCAAACCGCTCGGCGTGTTTCTGCAAACCATCAGCCAGTTCAAGCCCGGCTACACCTTTGGCAAAACCAGGGTAATTATCAACCCAGTCTGTGATTGCCGCCAAACCACCGATTACGCCTTTTTCGTACAAAACCGTCTCTATATCCTCGCGCGTCGTGTAAACTGCCGCCGCCAGTGCCGCCGGACCTGCGCCAATCATCACCACATCATGAATTTCTTTATTGTCCGCCATAATTCCCCGTATTCCGTATAACGTATGTCGTATTTAGTATAACGTATCTAACCGTGACTCTCTTGAATTATCCACTACTTGGCGACTTTACCCAGCAACCTGACAAGTCCCCGTCTTCTGACGCCCTCTGATATTGCTTTCAGTTCTCTTGCTCGTTGTTCTTCAAGGCTTTCTAGAAATTCTTCACTCAACAAATTGGTGAGTAATGCACTGTGGTCGTGTTGCTGTGAATCGTCTGGAAATTGACTCGTGATTTCATGTTCTTCAATCATAAACCTACCTCGTTACTTTTCTCATTGTACTACGAAGTGCACACTAGGTCGGCTCCTGCGTGCCAGTTAGTGGAATCTGGTGAGGTAGTGTCGTACTCAAATCTCGAAGCTTAAAGGAATTTCTGGATGGAGTACAAGGCAAGCTGCGAACCGTAAGCGAGCAGTACGAAGAAAAAGTACTGCTTGCGAGTAACGCAGTTTGCTGTATGAACAATGAGTATCATGTCACCTCAGATCACTTAGAGCCTGACAAAATCCCCCCATTGGCTAAAATCCTAAGGTCGACCACTTTTAACCTGTTTTTCGTTTTCGGTTCGTAGCTATGGCTACGACCTTAAAGCCGAGAAAACAGGTTAAAAATCTAGTAGCTGCTTGGGATTCGCTATCAACGGGGAGAATTTGTCAGGCTCTTAGCAATTTATGTGAGTGCAGAGCAAGGCGGCAGCGAGGAGCGTAAACGAGTTGTACGAAAAGTACTACGAGTGCGAACTAGGTCAGCTCCTACGGGCCAGTTAGTGGAATCTGGTGAGGTAGTGTTGTTTTTGCAGTGAGGAGCACAGCCAGCTGTGCAAATAGCACTGCTGGCGAGCACCACAGCAAAAAAACTACAATACCCGCCAGAAACGCTAACTGATGGCGGGGGCGAGCTTGGCTAGATTATAGCCAACTACTACTTCTCTGCTTTCGTCATCTTTTGTTACGACGGTTACCGGAACAGTCAATGCGCCGCTAAGCTCAAATGCTTCAGCTTGTCGCCCTGGTTGCTCATCCAGATTGACAATATCGTACTTCATGCCTTTGGCGCCTAAATATTTCTTTACCATGACGCAGTAGGCGCAAGTATTGGTAGTAAAGATAGTGATGTTTTTGACCATTTTGGACCCTCTTGTTATGTTAGTTTTATATTTTTGTCTCTCGCGTGCTATTTATGCTTAAGCAGTATATGTGGTGTAGCGAAATATGTCAACACTCTACATATTGTGTTTTTTACGTTATTGCTCTATTTTGACAAGTTCAATATCAAACACCAAATCAGCGTTCGGGGGTATCCCAGAACCTTCTGGTGGAGTAGCACCATACGCTTGGTCAGCAGGTATCAGCAAACGTCGTTTTCCACCCACCTTCATACCTGGCACGCCGTCGGTCCAGCCTTTTATTACCTGACTGAGGCTAAACGAAGCGGCTTGACCAGCATCGAGGGAGCTTTGAAAAATAACACCAGTGGCTGCCACAGCTCCAGTGTAGTGCGCAGTAACAGTGTCACTAGACTTTGCTTCGTCTCCGGTGCCTGCGGTCTGGTCGATTTTTTGCAACGAATCAACCTTGGTTAATGGTGTAAAGTTTGATAATTTGGTTCCTTGAAGCATATTTTCTCCTTTTTTAGTGCTACCTGGTTGTTTTGAGGTCGGTGCCGCCTTTGAGTCTTTATTATCCTTGACGATCTGCCAGATAACAACGCCACTGAAGGCAAGCGAGCTTACAAGAAATAATAGCGCTATAATCAGTGCGAAGACTCTTTGGTGTACTTTTACCATATACGATCCTACTCCCCTTTATTCTCATTAGTATAGCTTGAAATTCAAGGGTTAGCCAGCAATTTCGTAGGCTTGCAACTGTTTCTTGGTCTTTTCACTACCACCCCGCTGCAGTGCCAGCAGTTGAGCGTAGATACCACCACTCTTAGCTAGCATTTCAGGACTGCCTATTTCGTCAATACTGCCGTTAACAATCGTAACAATTTGGTCAACGTGCTGGATGGTACTTAAACGATGGGCAATAATAATGGTGGTTCGGCCTTTCATTAAATGCCGCAACGCTTCTTGAACCATGGCTTCGCTTTTGCTATCGAGACTGCTTGTCGCCTCGTCGAGAATCAGAATGGGTGCGTCTTTGAGTAGTGCCCGAGCTATAGCTATACGCTGTTTTTGACCACCACTAAGTTTCAAGCCTCGCTCACCAATCTCGGTTAGGTAGCCCAGCTCGAGTTTTTTTATAAATTCCTGAGCGTTGGCCGCCTCTGCTGCACGATCCACTTCAGCTTGGCTAGCATTTGGCTTGGCATACGCTATGTTGTCAAAAATCGTGCCGCTAAACAAAGCTGGGTCTTGAAAGACGGCACCAATGTTTTCGCGTAGCGACTGTTGTGTCACTTTATTTATATCCTGACCATCAATTGAAATGGTACCTGTCCGTGGTTCATACAAACGCATCAGTAGGTTTGTCAGCGTCGTCTTGCCTTCGCCGCTCTCACCTACCAGAGCTATTTTGGTGTCTGGCTTGATAGTGAGTGTTACGTCTTTTAGGACAGGAGTTTTATCGTAAGCAAACGAAACATCATTGAACTTTACTTCACCACGCTTGACTAAGAGTTTTTGAGCGTTTTGCATATCATCTATCTGTGGCTCAAGTTCCATAATTTCAAAATAGTCTTTGCTGTCACTAATTGCCTTTTGGGTATTCTCTACCAAAAAGCTAATAGTGAATATAGGGATGCGGATTTGCATGGCATAAAGGATTAGTGCCACCGCTTGACCTGGTGTAAATACACCTTTTGCGCCTTGGACAAAGATATACATGTAGACACCAAAAAAAATGATGTTTAACACCACCCGACGCTCAACGTCACGTCGATGCCAAAAGTCTGACTGCGGGCGATTGGTTTTTACCACCGTTGCCATATGCTTATTAAAAAAAGCTAGCTCTGATTTTTCCTGAATAAAGCTTTTGACCACTTTGACCTGAGCAATCGCCTCGGCAAAGCGACCACTGGCAATGTCGGTGTGCAAATTCTTCTTTGTTTGAAATTCCTGCCAAGTACTACTGCTTCTGAAAGTCATCCATACATAGATTGGGTATAGCGCAAATAGCATCAGAGCAACTTGCCAGCTATAAACCGCCACAACCACAAGAGCAAATATGGTGCTAAAAATAAACTGCAAAAAGTTATTGCTCATCATTTGCATAAAGTTTGTTATCTGGGTAATCGAGCGGTTCAGGCGATTTATAATCTTGCCAGATAATTCGGTATCAAAGTAACGTTGCGGCAGGCTTAGGAGATGTTCGTAGTATCGACTACTAAGTGACTTATTGAGCTTGGCCGACATTTGGTCACCTAGGTAGCCTCCAATATTGCTGAATATAGTACTTAGTAGATCCGTCACAAAAATCAGTGTAGCTAAAATAGCCACGTATTTGACGCTAGAACCACTACCTTTTCGGATTTCATCAATTGCCCAGCCAGACAGCAATGGCTGAAGTAACCCCATAAGGCTCATCAATATCGTAAATACGCTGATGGCAACGTAATATCGCCATAACTCTTTGGCTGAACGTAAAATTCGAAAAATATGCCTCATACGACAAGTATTGTAGCCGACAAACAAAACATCTCCCAGAATCTATGAACTATTAGTTCGTAAACTTTGGGAGACGAACAGGTGTAACAGATTTATTTAGCCAAAAGGCAAGAAAATAAATCGTCGGTCTCCGACAAACATTCCGATGCGATGGAGGCGAGCTGGGAACACTGGGAAGGGGACCAGTGGAGGTAAAAGCAGAGAGGGAGTTGGCGGAGCCTCGCCACTCTTACCGTCTTGAAGGACTAACCTTCAATCCCAGCCCGCGCTGTTGGAAGCCAAACTGGCGCAATTTGCAGTAACCTGCTCGACTAGCGTCACAGGCTACTGAAGCTGCCTAGTAAGACCTCCTTGCAATCTATTCGCTTACAGCGGTAGTTTAGCTTTGCGGCTTGGTTGAGAAATAATTCTCTTGAGGCATAGCTTATTGCTAGAAAAGAGGTCCAACACACCCATGGGCGTGGGGGTACACACGAATGTGTTGGACCAGAGCATACGGTAGGATTTGAACCTACGATCTCTCGATTAAGAATCGAGCGCATACACCAAACTATGCTACGTGTGCGGGAGATGTGTCTTACATAAAGACAACGATGGCTAACCACATATAGGCATGGTCAAACAACGCTGTCTTTCCCCGTAAGGACAAAACTCGATCGGAAAATATTGTTACACCTGTTAAAGTGCGTACTTGGGAGCAAAAAATGTCGCTCAACCAAGAAGCTGAGCTATTGTAGTACCTTTTTCATGTATATGCAAGGGGGTCACCCCTGACTCTAAAGACTCGTCCATATATCAAAGCTTGCCCAAAGCGCCCAAAGTTCTAAAGATCTACACCTCTCACCTCGGGGCGCGCACCGAGAAGGTCACCCCGAATGCCGACCTCATCCCAATTCAGGTAGACCCGACCGAGGTCGGGGCCCCAGTAGCCGACCGGGGCGGCCAACTTACCATCAGTATTCGTGAATGTACCGTCAAGCCAACTGTAGAAATAAGTTGAACCCGCTTTGTCAACAACAAGTGACTGTCCAAGTATAAGACGATTGGCTTGAAGCGTTAAGTAACGCTCCATAGTTGGATGTAGTAGTACATTTTCACCTGAACGAGTTATAGCTTCGTGCAAATTAGATAAGATACTTGTAAGTTCAGTGGGCATGACGGTCGTTTTATCAGTACCCGCATGATCAACAGCCAGAACAGGTGCTTTTATTGTCGTTGGTATTACAGATACGCCCCACCTTGGGTTATCTATCTGAACGATTGTATTCCAGTGAGTCTTAACTTGATCGTTTACCCAAAGACCGTCACCATCCGGACGTTGTTGGAGCTTATAGGCGGCGTCAGGATGATTTTGGTCCTGCCACTCTCGAATTCCGATGTACAATGCTTGCCAGAAAGCTCTCGGCCGTCCTTCTGGGCTTATGATAAGTTCGGGTTGTAAGTCCAATCTACCCATTGCTTCGTAGCCAGCTTGAAGACGAGGCCAATCCACCGACAACTCAGGGCTACCGATCTCTGGTATTTCCAATTTACTTCCGGATATTTCACCAATAATCTGGTGGCTTTATTTCGAGCAACGTCTACTATTGGCTGAAAACTTGGATCTAGCTCTGGTGTGGGCTGTCCATCTGGGCTAAGCAATAGGTCGGCTGCGCTTGGGCCCATAGCAACGTGCGTTAATGCACTACGTGTTTCATCGCTCAGACCACGTAGTGGTGATTGTGGTTCGGATTCGGGTAGGGGGTAATGGAACTGTGTCATATTGTTATCCTATACATAGGTTTCAAGATTCGAGAAAATATCAAAAATCCAAACATCTTAACCTCTCACCTCGGGGCGCGCGCCCAGGTAGTCACGCCGAGTACCGACCCCACGCCAAGCCAGGCGGACCTGACCGTGGTCGGGGTTCCAGTAGCCGAACGGGGCGGCCAAAACCTGCTTGTTATTATTTACGGTGGTAAATGTACCATCGAGCCAGCTCCAGTAATAGAGTCCTCCGATTTTAGTATCTATCGGTTCCTTTTCTTTAAGCAAGCGCTTAGCTTGTAAAGTCAGGTAAGATTCTGCTGATGGATGTGGCAACCCGCCATTTGCAGTAGGTAGCGCATTAATTGTAGTGGCAAGTTCGCTCGCTATATTACCCGAGTCATCATTTCCTCTGTGGTCAACATTTAGTGCGGTCGCTGTTGGCGTACCAGGTATGATAGATACCTTCCATCCCGGTGAAGACGCTTTAATGCTACTCCAGTTTTGCGCAGTAGTATCAGCAATAAATAACCCGTCGCCATCATCTTTATTATTGAGACGATGTGGGGCATCAGGCTGTGCGCGGTCTTGCCAAAGACGAAGACCAGTGTAGAGTCCTTTCCAAAAATCAATTGGCCGACCCTCTGGGCTTATAACAAGTTCAGGTTGCATATCTAGACTTTCGTAAACCCTGAACCCCTCCTGCAAGTTGAGCCAGTTAATGTGAGAAAATTCAGATGAATCAAGATCTGGTACAGATAAATCAAGTTTGGCATAGGCAAATATATCGACGAGATGCCTATGGGCCTCAGTAGTTACTTCTTGGAAATCAGGTTCCATTTCTGACGTAGCACTACCTTCTGGGTTGAGCAGTTGGCTAGCAGGGCTAGGACCCATTGCCACCCTTGTGAGTGCTGTGCGAGCTTCATCACTCAAACCACTCAGAGGTGACTGCGGTTCAGATTCAGGGAGAGAGTAGTGAAAGTTTGTCATAATTTTTTAATCCTAGAATCCAAACATCTTAGCCTCTCACCTCGGGGCGCACACCCAGGCGGTCACTACGACCGCCGACTCGATCCCAATCCAGGCGGACCTGACCGTCGCCGGGGCGCCAGCCGCCGCACGGGGCGGCCAGTTCGTTACCACTTGTCTTGAAGTTACCATCCAGCCATGTGTAATAGTACGTGCCGTCTATTGGGTTATCGATGGGCGCTTCACCTCGTGCTAAACGATTCGCTTGTAATGTCAAATACGCTTCTACTGATGTGTGGGGCGGTACGTCACTGATAGGCAAAGCTGTTAGGATTTGGAGCAATTCATCGCTCATATCGCCATTTTGTTTTAGCTCGCTGTGCGTCACGTTCAGCGCCGGAGCCTTCGGGGTAGCTGGAATAACCGAAACGCTCCAACGTGGGGTACTACTTGTGTTCACCGTTACCAGAGAGTCCCAGTTGTTAACAACTTCTTCATTCACCCACAATCCATCGCCGTTGCTCTGGTTTTGGAGCTTATGTGCCACGTTTGATGTAAGGTCGTCCTGATACTTACGCAAGTTACTGAAGAGTGTTCGCCACGTATAAAAACCTAATCCCTCGGGGTTTATAACCAATTCTGGCTGCATATTTAAAGCTTCGTAAGCCCTGAAGCCTTCTTGTAGATGTTGCCAGTTGACAACAGATAACTCTGGGCTAGTTAGTTCTGGTACACGTAGGCCATCTTCCAGTAGAGCACCAAATAGATCCGTGCTGCGCTGAAATGATGCCTCTACGATTGGCTGAAAGTCTGGGTCAAGCTCTAGAGAGGGCTGCCCATTTGGGTTTAGCAGTAGCTTGGCGGCGCTAGGCCCCATAGCAATATTGGTCAGGGCTGTCCGTGTCTCGTCACTCAAGCCACTCAGAGGTGACTGTGGCTCGAATTCTGGGAGTGGATAGTGAAATTGTGTCATGCTGTTTTATTCCTAAGATCAATATAAAGCCAAATAGCCAAAATTCTATCCTCTCACCTCGGGGCGCACACCCAGGCGGCCACCCCGATAGACGACCTCGCGCACACCCAGGCGGACCCGACCGCTGCCGGGGTACCAGTCGCCGCGCGGGGCGGCCAACTTGCCGTTACTATTAGTAAAGGTACCTTCAAGCCAAGAATAAGTTTCAGCATCTAGTGGCTCCTGGTCAAGCTGTAATCGAATAGCCTGCAAAGCAAGATACCTTTCGAGAGACGGATGGTGTTTTCCGCTGTCTTCAGTTGAGCTTATTTCTCTCAGTAAGTTTTGTAGTGCAACGGGGACTTGTCCATCCTTATCCGTACCAGCGTAGTCAACGTTAAGTATCGGCGATTTACCAATAGTCGGTATAACCGACACGCTCCAACGCGGTTGATCGGGCTTAGTAAGTTCCGCCCAATGAGTCTCGACTTCATCATTGATATAGAG